>JBKQJQ010000301.1:0-8538 GCA_052147875.1 Solirubrobacteraceae bacterium
GGCCGGGCGCCGAGCCGGTCGAAGGTCTCAAGCGCCGTGGTCAGATGAACCCGTGACTCGGCCATGGCTCGGAGGCGTCGCAGCCGTTCGCCGCAGGCTAGTTCCACGCGCGCGAGGTCGAACGGCCAGTGGTCGGCGCCTGGGGTGGCCAATGCGTCGTCGAACAGTTCGAGGGCGCGGTCGTCAGATGCCCCGGTCGCGGCCGCTGCGCCGGCGAGCAGGCCAAGTCGCGGAGAGATCGCGGCAAAGTTCGCCTCGCGCACGGCGGCAACGTGGGCGGAGGCTTCGTTCGCCCGATCCGTGCGGATCGCGGCTTCCACGAGGTCCATCATGACCCAGTGAGCCACGTGAAGATGGGGGGGAAAGGTGCCCGGGGCGCTGATGTTGGTCGCGAGCCGGTAGACCTCTTCGAAGTCGCCCCGGCCTGACGCGATGAGAACCTTGATGTGATCCGTGATCGGCTTGACCAAGCGAACCCCGCGTGGCATGGCCCACTCGATCATCAGATCGACCAACGCTTGGGCGTCGGTGTCCTGGCCCTGGGCGGCGGCGACCGCGGCTTGAACGTGGCGCACCGAGAACGCGAATAGCGGAAACCCATGCGCCTCGCACAGCCTCAGGGCCTCGTCGGCCAGGCGTTTGGCTTCAGCCCATTGGCCGGTCCAGAAGTCGTCGAAGGCGATCAGTACGAGCGCCTGAATGGATGAGCCGACCGCGCCCGCTTGGCGCCCGGTGCGCAGGACCCGCCATAGCGCGTGCCGGCACTCGGACAGGCGTTCGACGTTGCCGGCCGCGAAGCCGACCTTGAGGATCACGGTCGGATCCTCCTCGGTCGTGAGCTCCGCAATCGCCCGGTCGAGCTGCGGCCGTGCGGCAGCTCCGGTCCGCACAGGATCAGCGAAGCAGGTGCTGATCAGGTGCAGCGTCCGCGGGACGTTGGGCTCGAGGCGGGCGAGGCCGTCGTAGAACGCTGCCCATGGGTCCGCGCTGCCGCTGAAGAAACAGACCAGGCTCAGCGTGTTCAGCGCTTCCTCGAGCGCGGTGGCGCTCACTCGCTCTGCGCTATCGATCGCGCCGACGAGCAGCCGGTGGGCCGTTTCGACATCGCCGTCACCGTTGATCAGAACGAACGCGGCGGTCGCCGCGGCCTGGAGCGAGGCCATGAACTCGGGGTCGGCCCGGTGGGCGTCCGCCAGTAGCTGAGACGCGCGGCGCAGCTGCCCGGTGACATCGGCACCGATGTAAGCGGCCTCGGCCAGCCGTCGACCGCGGTCGGCGCCGTGGGGGCTCAGGTCGGCGGCCCTGGTCAGCGCAGATACCGCGCCGACACCGTCACCGCGCCGAAGGATGTGGTGAGCCGCCTGTTCGAGCAACTCGGCGACGTGCTCGTCGGGTTCGACCGTCGCATGGCCGAGGTGCCACGCGCGTCGGTCACCCTGGTCGATCCAAATCTGGGCCAGCTCATGGTGTGCTCGACGACGCTCCTCGCTGGTGGCAAGCTCCACCACGGTCGAGCGGATCAACGGATGGCGGAACACCAGCCGGTGCGTGCTCTCATCGACATGCGCGAGCCTGTGTCGCTCAGCCAGAGCCAGGTCCTCCATCCGGGGTTCGCTCGGAGCGGTTCCGTCGAGGAGACGCGCGTCGCCCGTACCGTCCAACGCCATGAGGAGCAGTAAGTGGCGCGTTCGGTCAGGCAGTGCGGTTATCCGGGATGCGAACAGCGTCCGGAGGCGCCGGCTGAGCGGCAGGTCCGTGGGTAATGTCTGAAACGCAGCGCGCTGCGCGTTCGTGAGCATCGCGGGTAGCTCCACCAGCGCCAGAGGGTTGCCCTGCGCCTCTGCGAGCAGGCGCTCTTGGACGGACGGGGCCAACGCCGGGAAGTGAGCCGTGATGAGATTGCTTGCTGCCTCCTCATCGAGCGGTCCGAGCTCTAGCTCCGGCAAACCCGTCCGCTCGAAGAAGCTTTCGCTTCCAGAGCGGGAGGCGGCAAAGAATCCCACCCGGCTGCCGGCCAGACGCCGCGCGACAAACCCCAGCACGCCAGCGGTGGCTCGATCCAGCCACGGCACGTCATCGACAACCATCAGCAGTGCAGCACTCGCCGCCGCGCCGCGAAGCAGCGACAGCGTTGCGTTCGACATGACCAGACGAGCCGGCGCCGGCCCCAAGCCGAAGCCCAGCGCGACGTTGAGGGCCTGACGCTCGGCAGCATCAAGTCGAGCGAATTCTCCCTGGAGGGGAAGGAGGAGCTGATGCAGCCCGGAGTACGGCACGTCGGCCTCAAACTCGACTCCTCCCGCACGTAGGGCCTTTGTACCTGCCGACGAGGCGATCTCAGCCGCGGCATCGAGCAGCGCGGTCTTGCCGACGCCGGGCTCGCCGAAGAGCAGCAACGCGCCTCCGTCGGTGCAAGCCCGATCGAGGAACGCCCGGACCAGCTCGAGTTCGCCACGCCGACCCACGAGGCCCCGCGCTGGGCGGGGTTCCAGGGCCTCGAGACTGCCCAAAACGGCCGGTCCAAACCGTTCGGTCACTTGGGCCCCAGCCTACATCCAGTCGGCCGCGGTCGGGAACCCCGACGTCCGACGCGGCCCAGTCGTTGTCGACCATCCCAAACGCGGCATGGTCATCTGACAGAAGAGATTTCGTTGTCTTCACGCAATGATCGGTCACGATCCTCATGCGACGCGCGATCACAGACGAGCGATCGACGGCAATCACCATCCGGCCCGTCTCGACCGTTCGGGTGTCCGGCTCGAGGCACGGGAGTGTCCATGTCTGATCGAGGGATGGACGGCGCGCACGCCGGCCGTGATGGCGGAGTAGTCACCAAGCTCAGCCCGTGGTCGGTGGAAGATACGATCGCTCGCCTGTCGGCGGTGATCGCGGCCAGGGGGATGACGCTTTTCACGGTCATCGATCAGAGCGGCGAGGCGGAAGCGGCCGGACTCGAGCTGCGCGACACCAAGCTCGTGCTGTTCGGAAGCCCCAACGCGGGAACACCTGTGATGGTGGCTGTCCCGCTCGCAGCACTCGATCTACCACTCAAGGTGCTCGTCTGGCAGGACGGGCACCAGACAAAGGTCAGCTACACGGCACCAAGCGAACTCGCCGCACGCTACGAGCTCAGCACGGAACTTGCGGCCAGGCTGGAAGGGATCAACACCATCACCGATACGGTGATCGACCGGTAGACCGCGTTTGCCGGGGCCCCGAACACGCAAACGACGCCAGCCTGGCCGGGCATCGGAGGACTTACCACTGCAAAGCTCCTCCTCGCGCGCGGGAGACGACGCCCAGACGCAACCCTCGCGGCGGCCGGAATGCCGGCGCCCATGTCAACGCGAGCCGGGTCTCGCCGGAGGTCTTAAACGTCCGAGCAGAGTGGTCATTTGACGCTAGACCACTGGCTGCTTGGCCCCGAAAATCCGACCGGCGATCAGGAACTCGCACACCCCGAGCCAACGGAACGTCACCGAATGACCGAAACGACGAACAAGAAGCCGGCCCTCGCGACGATCGTGTTCGCGGCCGCGATTACTTTCATCGACCGGACGATCGCCGCGCACCGCCGTCCGAGCATCCGGAAGGAGCGGACGCTCTCGGTGCCACTCGGTCTGTTCAACGACCCGGGGTTCGCCTTCGCGAACTCGACCCAACTGTTTTTCTACATCCTGGCCGGCGTGATGTCGGCGACGTTCCTAGTGACGCCACGCGGGCTGCCGCGAGGCCAGACTGCGGCCGGCCCGGGCCGCCCTCCACGTCGAAGAGGACCGCCCCCGCTGCATGCTCAGAAGCCGATCTGGGGATCGACTGGGCACGCGTCGATGGTTGAGGACATCGGAGGCGAGTCTGGGAGATCCAGCACAACTGCCACTGCTGTCACGGGTGGCCTGCTCTAACAAAGGGGTTCCACAATGTCTACCGCGACAGCGGCTCCCACCGCCCATCCGCTCTGGTTTCTCGACAACCTCGCCTACGTGCACGTCGCTGGCAACCAGAGCGGGGAGTCATTCAGCCTCAGCGAACTCGTCGGAGCGCGCGGAAACATGCCGCCGCTGCATGTACATCACCGCGACGACGAGACCTTCTATGTCATCGCAGGCGAAGTGACCCTCTTCTATGGACACCAAGAGGTATCAGTAGGCCCTGGTCAAGCCCTCCTCGCGCCTCGCGATATTCCTCACACCTACCGTGTCGATTCTGATCGCGCGCGCTGGCTCGTCATCAACTCACCATCCGGATTCGAGCAGTTTCTCTTTGAGGCAAGTGAACCGGCCCCTAGTCCCGAGCTCCCGCCGCAGGGACGTCCGGCCGATCCACAGGCGCTCGCCCAAGCAGCGGCCGCCTACGACATCGAGATTCTCGGCCCCCCGGGGGTGCTTCCTACAGGCTTATGAGACATCCCGCTCCACTGCCCATCACTCGCCTTGACGATGCGCTGACCTTCGCCCACGCCGACGCCGACGCCGACGCCGACGCCGACGGCAGAGCGGCGACGACGACACCGGGCGAATCCGTGAACTCGTCTTCAACAGCAACGTGCTCGCTTCGCGATCCGCCGCCGTAAAGGCACGGCCGCGGTAGGCAAGCGCGTAACGGGCGGGCCGCACCAGTGCAAGCCCATCCTCGGCGATGCGCTGACCGTCGCTCGCCCGCAGATCGAGGCGTCCACCCCGGCGGCCTCGCTGGCGCGGAGGACTACCAGGACGCCGTCGCCAGCGCGGTCGCTCGAAACCAGGGTTTCGCTCCGAATCAGCAGTCTCGGTCGCGTCAAACGAGCTCGCCGCTACTCCAGAGCGAACCAGGGCCAGAAGCGGCATCTGGAAGCCAATCACCCGCAGCAGGGCCAGGCGAACCCGGGGAAGCCGCTGAATCTCAGAACGGAGGGCCGAAGAGATCGTCGAGACCTTCAGCATCCTGGCCGCGATCGCGGCCGCCGCGCAGGCCGCCGCGCTGATCGCGCTACAGCTGCTCCCCACCGGTTATAGCCCGAGACTCAACGCCGTCAGCGACTACGGAATCGGACGGTACCGCGGTGTGTTCTGGACACAGACTCTCGCAGGTGCCGTGGCCTGCTTCGCGCTTGCGATCGCCCTTGGTGACGCCAAGCCTTCGATGCCGACGCTGGCGATCGCGTTGCTCGTGATCGCGGGGATCGCTCGCCTTCTGATCCCGGTCTTTCCGACCGACCAGAACGGCAGTCGCTTTCAGACCGGGCGCGGCACGATCCACATGATCCTGGCGATCGTGATCTTCGCCGCCATCATCGTCGCCGCCTCAAAACTCGGCTCGACGCTCGAACACAGGCCAGCGTGGCACGGCATCAGGGGCTGGCTGACGGCCCTCCCGTGGATCATGACCGGCGCCGCCGTCGGAGTTCTGGTCGCACTCAGAGGCCCCAGACTGAAGCGGATATTCGGGCTGTTCGAACGCCTGTTCTACGCCTCGTCGCTCGCATGGTTCTTGATCGTCTCGATCGAGCTTGTGCACATCGGTCACTAGCTCCTCTTAGAGGCCTCGGCTCTCCGGGACGCGGCCGCGTGCCTGACGCCGTCACGGCTGCGGAATGGATCGGCGCGAACGAGGCAGAGTCGTGTGACTGCATGCCGTTTGAGGCGTCCGATGCAAACCTGTTCGTCGGCAACGGACCACGGCGGCCGTGCCAGCCGATGTGGATTCGAGGAGGATGAGGTATGCGTGCGGTTTTGATGACGGCGGTGGGCGGTCCCGAGGTGCTTGAGGTGGCTGAGGTTCCCGAGCCCGAGGTGGTCGACGCTCGCGGTGTGCGGGTGCGCCTGCGTGCGGCGGGCATCAACCCGGTCGACGACAAGCTGAGGTCCGGCGGGACGATCGGCGGCCGCCTGCCGGCGGTGCTCGGCTGGGACGGAGCCGGGCTGGTGGATCAGGTTGGGTCCGAGGTGACCAGGTTTCGGCCTGGCGATGAGGTCTATTTCTGTGACGGGGGCTTTGGCCCGACGCCTGGCACCTACCAGGAGGCCAAGGTTCTCGACGAAGCATTCATCGCGCGCAAGCCGAGCCGGTTGTCGTTCGTCGAGGCGGCCGCAGCACCGCTCGTCACCATTACCGCGTGGGAGGCGGTGGTCGAGCGGGCGCGGGTCGCCAAAGGACAGTGCGTGCTCATCCAGGCCGGCGCCGGTGGCGTTGGCCACATGTCAGTGCAGATCGCCCGGATCGCGGGCGCGCGCGTCGCGACCACAGTCTCGGGAGAGGAGAAGTCCGCCCTCGCAGCGTCACTGGGCGCCGAGCTGCTGATTGACTACCGCCGTGAAGACGTCGAAGAAAAGCTGCGCGAGTGGACCGGGACCGACGGTGCCGATGTCGTTCACGACACGGTCGGGGGCAAGACGTTCACGGCCTGCTTCTCGTTGGTCCGACCCTACGGGGACCTGGTGTCCAACGTCGAGAGCCCGTGGGAGGAAGAGGCGATCGAGGAGATGCACAATCGCAATCTCCGCGTGTCGTTTACCTGGATGCCGGCACCGTCAGTGTTCGGCTGGCACGACCAGCGCGAACGCCAGCGGGCCATTCTCGAACGCGCCGGCGAGCACTTCGACTCCGGCAGGCTCCGCGTCCAAGTCGGAGCGACATACCCGCTGGGCCGCGCGGCCGACGCCCACCGAGCCCTCGAGGCGGGCGACATAGTCGGCAAAGCGGTCTTGACGATGTAGCTGGGATCCTGGCTCGGACATCATGTCCTCCAATCGATCAGCCGGGCGCACGGCGGCGCCCATGAACCGGGCGCTGCTATGGAGGCTCGAGCTCCCCACCCTTCCCGTCCGGACCGCACACCGAGAACAACGCGACCCCTCGAGGCCGTTGAGCGGCAGCGGGACGACGGCGACGACGCCGCGCATCGGCTCGGACGTGACCCGGTTTGTCCGATGGCGGCAGTGCGCAGCGAGCCGGCGGCGTCAGTGTCGTGGCCGCTTCGCTTGGCTGGCGCAAACGTGTCCGTCGCGTTCGGCGGCCGCTTCGGGTTCCAGCAAGCCGGCTCGGTGCGGATCCGAGGGCCCTTGCCGAGATCCGGGGTTGTCGTGCGCGTGTCGCCTCGATTGCATGCGCAGGGCGTGATCGGGGAGGGCGTTCGGCGTGGTCAGGGTTGATGGGTGGCGGGTGGTTGCTTGGGCGGGGTTGAGGTGATCGTGCGGAGCTGTGTGAGGAGGTCGCGGAGTTGGGCGAAGGAGGCTGCTCCGAGCTGGGTCTCCCATTCGGTTTCGACCTCGGCGACGATCTCGCGGATGCCCTGGATGGCCGCGTGACCGCGGGCGGTGAGCTTGACGCGTTTTGACCGCTGGTCCTCGTTGTCCGCTTCACGCGTGAGGTAGCCGAGGTCTTCCATCTGCCCGAGTAGATAGTTGAGCGCCTGCTTGCTAATCCGGACGCGGTCGGCGAGCTCGGATGGGCGCTGGCCGTCGGGGCCGGGGTACTGCAGGACGGTCAGGTGAGCGGGCACCAGGTCGGTGAATCCGCGCTGGTGCAGGCCGTCGAGCATCCGCTGCCGCACGATCTCCCACGGCATCCTCAGCAGCGCGTCGATCAGCGGAGGGTCGATGTTCTCGGCCAGCATCTCAGACCGTAAAACGACTTGACAGCATGGTCCAGTGAAGTGTACTCTCGTAAAAGGACTTGACCAAACAGGAAGGGGCGCACAGCCATGGACACCGCGACTCGCGCCACGATCGCCGTAGGCCCGATCAGCATCCGATTCCGGATCGAGAGTCCAGACTCGAACGGATCCGTGACGGTCTTTGAATGCACGGTCCCGCCGCAGGTACCGGTTCCCGCCGCTCACAGCCATAACGAGTTCGAGGAAACGATCTATGGACTGGCCGGGGTGCTGACCTGGACGATCGACGGCTACGACGTCCCCATCGGGCCGGGGCAGGCCGTGTGCATCCCGCGCGGCGCCGTTCACGGATTCGTCAACCACGGCGATATCGACGCGACCGTCCTGTGCATCGCGACCCCCGGCGTGTTCGGACCCACCTACTTCGAAGAGATCGCCGCCGTCCTGACAGCCTCCTCCGGAGGTCCGCCGGATCGCGCGGCGATGCTCGACGTCATGCGCCGACACGGCCTCACCCCCGCCCCAAGTCCCAGCATCTGACCCGAGAAGCGGCCACGAAGAGAGGAACCAGTGCCGATCAGCATGACCCAGCGCTCCCCCGGGATGCCGGCCGCGGCTTACGACGAGATCATCGCGCACGTCACAGAGCCGCTGCGCAGCAGTGAAGGCTTCATCTCACACGCCGCGCAGGTCACCGCGGACGGCGTCACCGTCACCGAGGTCTGGGAAACCCGCGAGCACTGGGAACGCTGGCACACCGCATCCGTCAAACCTCACCTCCCGCCCGACGCTCCCGAACCGACCGTCACCGAACTCCACAACGCGCTCAGTCGCTAGCACCGGAGACGGACGAGCGCTCGCGGAGCCCCACGCCTTACAGCTCGGAATACAGTCGCCCGAGAACTGCGAGCCGCTGGCCGCGCCCCTGTGGCCCCGCCGACGCG
>JBKQJQ010000302.1:0-5386 GCA_052147875.1 Solirubrobacteraceae bacterium
CGGCCGACGCTCAGCTGGAGAGCAGCCCAGCTCCGCGCCGCGGCCGTACCCGAGGAGGTGAACGCGCGTAGAACTGGGGCGCTGACCGACCCGCAAGTGGCCGATACCGCGAGCCAGCGCGGTATCGGCCCGCGGGCCGGAGGTCACACCCGGTGCACGAGTGCCCGCGCTTAGCGGTCCCGGCGGGCCGGCGGGTCACGCGGATGTGCGAGCTTGCCCGCGCGCGGATCACGGTCGGCGCCGCCGACCGCTAGCTCGCCTTCCGCTGCTCCTGCGCGAACGCGTCGAGCCGTTCGAGCTCGTCCATGTAGATGCCGTGCATCGTGCGCGGCGCGAACATCCGCTCGAAGAAGCCCCCGACGCCGCCGGCGCCGTTCCAGGTGGTGGAGATCTGGACGCGTGACGAGTCGCCCTCAGGCGTCACCGTGAACGTCGTGACCAGGCTCGAGGACTTGTCGGACTCCACCAGGACCCGGCCTGGCTCAGGCTCGGAGACCTCCATCCGGTAGTCGCGAGTGCGGCCGCCTGCGGTCACCTTGAAGCGCGTGATCGTCCCGGCGCCGACGCCGCCGGATTCGACCTGGAAGTCCGAGAAGGCGTCGGGCAGGAAGCGCGGGTGCACGCTCATGTCGGCGAGGTAGCCGTACACGGCCTCCGCCGGCGCGGCGATCGTCTTCTCGGCTGAAACGTGAATCGTTGACATCAGCTCTGTCTATCACGCGCGTGCAATCGCCCGGTCTACGCTGCGGGATCAGCGCGGCATCTCGCCGACTCGCGTCAGCCGAGCTGCCTTGGCCGCACGAACGATTCAAGCACGGCGGCGTCGGGCGCCAGCCCGGCCCATGGACCGCTGAACGTCAGCGTCGCGAGCGCGCCGGTCGGGAACTTCTGGCCGGCCAGCTCGGCCGCATCCCCCGTCAGGGCGCCAGCCAGATCCTCGATCGCTGGGTTGTGCCCGACCAGCATCACGGCGTCGTGCTCGTCCGGAACCTCACGCAGACGCTCGAGCAGCTGCTGCGCCGAGGCGTCGTACAGTCCGCGTTCGATCAGGATCTGACCCGGCGGCTGCACCAGCTCGAGCGTCTCGCGCGCACGCTGCGCCGAGGAGCACAGCACCAATGAGACCTGGACATGGTTGTCGCGCAGATGGGCGGCGATCAGTCGCGCCGCCTTGCGCCCACGCGGCGCCAGCGGCCGCTCGTGATCGTCGAGCGTCGGATCGTCCCAGCTCGACTTCGCGTGGCGCAGCAGCAGCAGATGCTTGGCGTCGGCCATCGCAATGATTGTCCCCGACACGGAGTCTTAACAGTCGAGTTCACGGTTTAGGGTAGGTCGCCTCCGTGACGCGACTGCTGGTTCTGACACTCGCGTGCTTGGCTATCTGCATGGCCCCAGCCGCGGCGAGCGCTGCCGCTGCGCCGCCGGTGCTCGCGGCGACCCCGTACATGGGTTGGAACACCTACTACGGCGTCGGCGGCGTGTTCAATCAGCAGACGATCATCTCGGTCGCACAGTCACTGATCGACAGCGGCCTCGCGCGCGCTGGATACCGGATCGTGTGGCTTGATTTCGGATGGGCCAGCGGTCAACGGGACGCCAACGGGAATCTGATCGTCAACTCGAACCAGTGGCCCAACGGCCTTCCGTGGTTGACCGCCTGGCTGCACGCGCACGGGCTGTTGGCCGGGATCTACACGGATGCGGGCGCGAGCGGTTGCTACGGCCTGGGCGTCGGCTCGCTCGGTCATTATCAGCAGGACGCCGACGCCTTCGCGGCCTGGGGTTTTGATGCCGTCAAGGTCGACTTCTGCGGCGCCGGGCAGGAGGGGCTGGCGCCGCAACCCCTCTACACCCAGTTCGAGCAGGCGCTGCGCAACAACTCGAGTCAGCGGCTGATGCTGCTCAATGTCTGCAACTTCTGGACTCCGGGCCAGATCGACGGCCAGCACCCGTCGTTCGCGAACTCGTCGTACGCCAATGCGCTATGGGCGCCGGCGATCGCACAGAGCTGGCGCACCGACACGGACATCGGCTCGACCGGCAGCATCCAGTTCGTCAATGTGCTGCGCAACCTCGATCACGATGCCGCGCATCCAAAGCAGGCCGGTCCTGGTCACTGGAACGACCCGGACTACCTCGGTCCCCAGCTCGGGATGACGGCCGCCGAGTCAAGGGCTCAGTTCACGATGTGGGCGATCGTAGCCGCGCCGCTGATCCTCGGCAGCGACCCCCGCACGCTGTCGCCGGCGACGCTGAGGATGCTCGAGAACCGGCAGGTGATCGCGATCGATCAGGACCGGCTCGGGATCCAGGGGACCGCGATCCGCCGTGAGGGGACCGGACAGATATGGGTCAAGCCGCTCGCGGGCGGCGACCGCGCCGTCGCGCTGCTCAACCGCGGCGCGACGACGATCCGGATCACCACCACCGCGCGCTCGCTGCGGATCCGGCGCGCCGCCCGCTACAGGGTCGCCAATCTGTGGTCGCACAGGTCGTTTCAGACCACCGGGCCGCTCAGCGCCAGGGTCGGACCGCACTCCGCGGTCCTGTTCCGGGTCGCCCCGCTGGACCGCCCGGCGCGCGCCTGACCACGCAACCGCTAGCTTTCCGGCGCGTGTCGAGCGCCCCGGAACCATTCAGCCTCAGTGCGCTGATTGCCGAGCACAAGCGAGCCACAGCGGCGATCGTCGGCGTCTTTCTCCTCATGATCGCGATCACCGTCGTCCCGGCGCTGGCCGGTTCCAGCTCGAGCTCGATCAGCGACTCCGCGACCTGTTCGCAGTGGGCGGCCGCGCCGTCTTCGCAGCAGACCGCCTACGGACACCTGTACCTGAAGGAGTACCACCCCGCTCCCAATACGGACTCCAACGCCGCCGAGGTCGCGCAGACGATCAGCAAGGCGTGCGTCCAGGCCGCCTACCTTGGCGAGGCCGACGATCTGTCGGTGCTCGCGGCCTTCAGGCACGATTTTTAGCCGGCTCGGCTCGTCGGATCCTTTCCGCGCTCGACTGGACTCTGACTTTGAACGTTGAGCACCGTATAGGTGCAAAGCGTTCCAAGGCGCCCTTTTCGGCAGCCGGTAGGGTCAGAGCATGACCAACCTTCTGCTCTACGGCGACACCGAGCGCAGCGCAGCCCTGCGCCATGAGATCCCGATCACGATCATCGACCCGTTCTTCTATGCAGAGGTCGACGGACGCGTTTACGTGACCGCAAACCCGATCGAGCGCGATCGGACGGCGGCGGCGCGTCCAGACGCAGAGCTGCTTGAGCTCGTCGATCTTGGCTTCTACGAGCTGATGCGCAGCGGCATGAGCCGCCCCGAGGTCTTTCTGGAGCTGATCTCGCGCGCTGCCCAGCGCACCGGCGTCCGCGAAGCCATCGTCGACTTCGACTTCCCGCTCGGCGTGGCGGAGCGCCTGCGAGCCGACGGAATCGTGCTCACCGTCGACGACGAGGCGATCAAGTCCCGGCGGCGGGCGAAATCCGAGCGCGAGCTGGTCGGGATCAGGCTCGCCCAGACAGCCGCCGATGCCGGGATGGCCGCCGCCGCATCGCTTCTGCGGCAGGCCGAGGCGCTCGACGGTGCGCTGCATGTCGATGGCCGGCCGCTGCTCGCCGAGACGGTGCGCTCCGCGCTGCGCCAAGCGTGCGAGGAGCACGGTGCCCCAGCGCCGCCCGACGTGATCGTCGCCTCGGTGTGGCAGGGCTTCGGCCACGAGGCAGGAAGCGGCCCGCTACCCGCGGGACTTCCGATCCAGGTCGACCTCTGGCCACGGGATGAGCACTCCGCGATGTGGGCCGACATGACGCGGACGTTCGTCTGCTGCGGCGAGCCGCCCGACGAGGTCCTCCGTCAGGAGCGGCTGGTCCGAGAGGCCTTCGAGGCGGCTCGAGCGGCGGTTCGGCCGGGGATCACCGGCCGCGAGCTGCACGCGCTCACCTGCGACGTGTTCGAGCGCGAGGGCTATGCGACGCAGCGGACCGGTCCGGGCGACGACCCGAACGAGGGTTTTCAGTTCTCGCTCGGCCACGGAGTCGGTCTGCGGGTACACGAGGACCCGACGCTCGGGATGACGGGCAACGCGCCGCTGGTCGCTGGCGACGTCCTGGCGATCGAGCCCGGGCTATGGGACAAGGAGGTCGGTGGCGTGCGCTACGAGGATCTCCTGCTGGTCACCGGCGAGGGCAGTGAGACGCTGACCAGCTACTCATACGCGCTGGCGCCGTGACGACCGGCGGCAGGGCCTGACTGGTCGTGGCGGTCAAGCGCGGGATCTATGTGGCGCCGTTCGACGAGCTCGTCGAGCCGCGCCTGCTGGCCGAGCTCGCACAGCGCGCCGAGGCGGGCGGCTGGGACGGCTTCTTCGTCTGGGACCACATCCGCTACCGCGCCCCTGTGCGCGCCGTCGCCGATCCATGGGTGGCGCTGGCCGCCGTCGCGTACGCGACTGAGAAGGTGCGTATCGGGCCGATGGTCACGCCGCTGTCGCGCCGGCGGATCCACAAGCTGGCGCGCGAGACGGTCACGCTCGATCACCTCAGCAACGGACGCCTGACGCTCGGCGTCGGGCTCGGCAGCACCCGCAGCGGCGAGCTCAAGCCGTTCGGCGAGGTCGCCGACGCCCGTCAACGCGCCCGGCTGCTGGATCAGGGGCTCGAGCGACTGAGGGCGTTCTGGGACGGCGAATTTGAACCGCGCCCGCTGCAGCGACCAAGGATTCCCGTGTGGGTGGCGGCGGTCTGGCCGCACCGCCGGCCGGTGCGACGCGCGGCCCGATGGGACGGCCTGTTCGTGATCGAGCTGCCGGGACCCGAGGCACTCGCCGAGCTGGCGCGCGAGATCGAAGCGCTGCGCGCCGGATCCGAGGATCCGTTCGAGTTGGTCGTCGAGATCGCACCCGGGGACGACGTGGGGCCTTGGGAGCGGGCCGGAGCCACCTGGGTGCTGACGGGCTTCGGACCGGAGCCCCGAGAGGCGGAGGTGCGGGCGGCGATCGACGCCGGGCCCGGCTAGCCGGAGCGGCGGCAACTTCGGCAACGACTGCGATCTGCAGGCGATCGTGTCGGGTGTTCGGCATCGCGGCCGGGTCGGTTGACCGAAGCGCTGGCGCGCCCGTGTTGCGACGGGCGCCTCGGAACGCCGCTGGTGGTCGCCGGACGGGCGGCCGCTAGATGCTGAGCGGAACGCCTGCGGTCACGAACGCTCCTAGCAGAAAGTTGTACGGGCTGTCGGGCACGACCGCCCCGTCAGATGTAATCCGCCACAGCGTTGGGCGAGCCGCCCGCCCACGATGCTCGCAGATCAGGCCGCCGTCATTGGTCGCGTGCGTGATCACCCTGCCGCTGAGCGCGCGCAGCAACCGGCCGTAACCGCAGATCGCGG
>JBKQJQ010000303.1:0-13745 GCA_052147875.1 Solirubrobacteraceae bacterium
CCGGGCACGGCCGATCCGTTCAGCCCCAAGGCGGTGCGCGCCAGCATGGGGGCCGTGTTCGGTGTGGCGCTCGCGCGCGTGAATGACGTCGGCGAACTCCCGGGCCGCCGCGTGGCTCTCGACGCCGCTCGCGGCCGGCCGCGGCGCGAGCTCGATCTGAGCGACGTCACGCTGCTCATCGGCGCCGAGCGCGACGGGCTGCCGGAGGAAGTCGTCCAAGCCGCCGACGAGACCGCCCGGATCCCGATCCAGACCCACTCGCTGAACGCCGCGATGGCGGCCACGATCGCGCTCTATGAGGCGACTAGGATGCCAGCCGGATGACGCCGCCAGCGATCTATCAGGTGAGCCCGGACGGCGAAACGATCGCGGGAGGGCGGCGATGAGTGACCAAATTGCGAGGATCGAGTCCGAGGCGCAGGCGGCGATCGCCGGCGTGCGAACGACCGCCGAGCTCGAGGACGTGCGGATCCGCTACCTCGGCCGCAAGGCCGAGCTGCCGAACCTGCTGCGCGGGGTCGCGCAGCTGCCGCCCGAGGAGCGCGCGGCGACCGGCAAAGCTGCCAACCAGGCCCGCCAGGCGCTCGAGCAGGCGATCGATCAGCGCGGCGCAGCGCTCGCGGCTGCCGAGCTCGACGCGCGGCTGGTCGACGACCGGATCGACGTCACGCTGCCCGCCGACCCGGCGCCGCAGATCGGCCGGCTGCACCTGATCACGCAGACCTGGCGTGAGATCGAGGATGTGTTCATCGGCCTCGGCTTCAACGTCGCCGAGGGGCCCGAGGTCGAGACCGTCTATTACAACTTCGACGCGCTCAACCACGCGTCGACGCACCCGTCACGGCTGATGACCGACACGTTCTACGTCGAGCCCGCCGACGACATCTTCGATCCAGAGACGCTCCTGCTGCGCGTCCACACCTCGCCGGTCCAGGTGCGGGCGATGGAACGGCAGCCACCGCCGATCTACGTGATCGCACCGGGCCGGACCTACCGGCTCGACTCCGACGCCACTCACACGCCGCAGTTTCACCAGGTCGAGGGGCTCGCGGTCGACGACGACATCACGCTCGCCGACCTCCAGGGCACGTTGCTGACGTTTGCGCGCGCGATCTTCGGCGAGCAGCGCGAGGTGCGGATGCGGCCGCATTTCTTCCCGTTCACGGAGCCGAGCGTCGAGGTCGACGTCTCGTGCTTCAACTGCGACGGAGGCCTCACCACCGACGGGCAGCGCTGCCCGCTCTGCAAGGGCACGGCGTGGATCGAGATCCTTGGTGCAGGGATGGTCGACCCCAACGTGTTCGAGCACGTGCGCGAGTACGGCTATGACCCGGAACGGATTCAGGGGTTTGCGTTCGGGATGGGGATCGAGCGGATCGCGATGCTCAAGCACGGCGTTCCCGACCTGCGGCTGATGTACGACAACGACATCCGGATGCTGGAGCAGTTCTGACGATGAGGGTGCCGATCGACTGGCTGCACGAGTACTGCCGCCCCGAGCTCGATACGGACGCGCTCGCCGAGCGGCTGGCGATGACCGGGACGGAGGTCGAGCGGGTCGAGCACCATGGCGTCGGCGCCCTGGAGAACTTCGTCGTCGGTCGCGTGCTCGAGGCCGGCCGCCACCCAGACGCCGACCGGCTCAGCGTTTGCATCGTCGATACCGGTGACGATAAGCCGAGCCAGATCGTCTGCGGCGCCCCGAACGTGGCCGCCGGCCAGACGGTCGCGGTCGCCAAGCCGGGCGCCGTGATGCCCGACGGCACCAGGCTCAAGATCGCCAAGCTCCGCGGCCAGGAGTCGAACGGGATGATCCTGGCCGAGGACGAGGTCGCGATCGGCACCGAGCACGCCGGGATCATGGTCCTCGACGACGACGGGCTGATACCCGGCACACCGCTGGACGGCGTGCTGCCGATCTCCACCGACGTGCTCGAGCTCGAGATCACTCCCAACCGCCCCGACTGCCTCGCGATCTACGGAGTCGCCCGTGAGGTCCATGCTGCGACCGGGGCGCCGCTCGCGCCGCCGCCATGGGAGGACGACCCCGGGAGCGAGGGCGAGGTCGAGCAGGCGACGGTCAAAGTCGAGTGCCCCGATCTGTGCCCGCGGTTCACGGCGCGCGTGTTCGAGGACGTCAAGATCGGCCCCTCACCCTGGTGGCTGAAGGCACGGTTGATGGCGGCCGGCCAGCGTCCGATCTCAAACGTCGTCGACATCACCAACTATGTGATGCTGCTGACCGGCCAGGCGCTGCACGCATTCGATCTCGATCGCGTCGCGGGCTCCGCGCTGACCGTGCGGCTCGCGAAGCCCGGCGAGCAGGTGCAAACGCTCGACGACCAGACGCGGACGCTTGACGAGCAGATGATGCTGATCGCCGACGCGGACGGGCCGACCTCGATCGCCGGGGTGATGGGCGGCGCCCGCAGCGAGGTACAGGCCGGCACGACCCGCGTGCTGCTGGAGGCCGCGAACTGGAACGGCGCCAACATCCATCGCACGTCGCTCAGGCTGGGCCTGCGAAGCGAGGCCTCGACCAGATTCGAGAAGGGACTTCAGCCCGAGCAGACGCTCGAGGCGCAGGCGGTCGCGACCCGGCTGATGATCGAGCTGTGCGGCGCGCGGCTCGCGCCGGGGACGATCGACGTCGGCGGGCCCGGCCCTGCGGCCGAGACGATCCGGCTGCGTGATGCGCGGGTCACGAGCCTGCTGGGAATCGAGCTGCCGCGGGCGCGGTGCGCGGAGATCCTGCAGGCGCTCGAGTTCAAGGTCGGCTCGGCGTTTGACGGGCTCGACGTGACGGTGCCGGCGTTCCGCCGCGCCGACATCACGCGGGAGGCAGATCTGATCGAGGAGGTCGCCAGGCTCGGGGCGCTCGAGACGCTGCCCGCGACGTTGCCCTCGCGCCACGGCGCCTCCGGCCGCCTGACGCCGCGCCAACAGCTGCGCCGCCGGGCATCGGACCTGCTGGCCGCCCAGGGTCTTGACGAGGTGATCGGCTGGAGCTTCGCGAGTCCCGACCTGGCGCGCAAGCTCCGGCTTCCCAAGCAGCCCACGGTGAAGCTTCAGAACGCCATGTCCAGCGAGCAGTCGCAGCTGCGAACGGGACTGACGGGTTCGCTGCTCGACGTAGCCAGCCGCAACCGCGACCGGGGCGCCGGAGCGCTGAGGCTGTTCGAGGCCGGCGCCGTCTACCTGCCGGCGGGCGAAGCGCTCCCCGACGAGCCCTACCACGTCGGCGCGCTGCTGGCCGGCCCCGTGCGACCGGCGACATGGCGCGATAAGGCACCTGCGGAGGCCGACTTCTACGCCGCCAAGGGTGTACTCGCGGGGTTGCTCGATGGAGTGCGCGTCGAGTGGCGGCTAGAGGCGGCTGCCGAGCCGCAGCCGTTCCTGCATCCGGGACGTGCGGGACGGATCATGCTCGGCGCCGACGAGGCCGGCTGGATCGGCGAGATCCACCCGCAGGTCGCGTCTGACTGGGGTTGGTCACAGCCGATCGCCGCCTTCGAACTCGACCTCGACGCGGTCGCGGAGCGCGTGCAGGTCGCCCGCTATCGCGACCTGACGAGCTTCCCCGACGTGCGCGAGGACCTGGCGGTGATCGTCGCCGAGAGCGTCAGCGCGGCCGACGTGGTTGCGGTCGTGCGCGAGGCCGGAACGCCGCTGCTGGCCGACGCCGAGGTGTTCGACGTCTACCGCGGCGAGCAGGCCGGTCCCGGCAAGGTGTCGCTCGCGCTGCGGCTCGTGTTCCGAGCTCCCGATCGCACGCTGACCGACGAGGAGGTCGCCGCCAAGCGCGGGAAGATCGCGTCCGCCCTCGCCGAGCGCCTGCAAGGAAGGGTCCGTGACGCATAGCGTCGCCGTGTTCGGTGCCGCCGGGTACGCGGGCGCGCTCGGTGCGAGGCTGCTCGACCGCCATCCCGCGTTCGACCTGGAGACGGTGACCTCGCGATCGGACGTCGGCCGCCGGCTCGACGAGCTGTATCCCCACCATCGCGTGTCGCTGGTGCTAGAGGAACTCGACCTTGACCGCCACGCCGAGGTCGACGCTGCGCTGGTCGCCTATCCCCACGGCGCGGCGGCCGAGCTGGTCGCCGAACTGGTGCGGCGGGGCGTGCGGGTCGTCGATCTGAGCGCCGACTTCCGTCTCCACGACGCCGGCGTTTACGAGCAGTGGTACCGCCCGCACCCCGAGCCGGGGCTGCTTTCGCGGGCGGTGTACGGGCTGCCCGAGCGCTACCGCGAGCAGATCGCCGGCGCAGAAATCGTCGCCAACCCGGGCTGCTACCCGACCGCGACCGTGCTGGCGCTCGCGCCGCTGGCGCGCGCGGGACTGATCGCCGATGTCGTGATCGACGCTAAGTCCGGCGTCTCGGGCGCCGGGCGCGCAGCTACCGACGAGACGCATTTCGTGACCGTCGACGAGAACATCAAGCCGTACGGCGTCCCGCGCCACCGCCACACGCCCGAGATCGAGCAGGAGCTGGCGGCGCTCGGCGCCGAGCTGCGGGTCACATTCACGGCCCACCTGCTGCCGCTGGACCAGGGGGAGCTTGTCTCCTGCTACGTGACTCTTAAGCCCGGGGGGGACGCGAACGACACTAAATCGATCTACGAACAGTTCTACGCCGGCGAGCCGTTTGTCGAGCTTGCCGACTCGCCGCCCGGGGTCCGCGACGTGCGCGAGACCAACATCTGTCGGATCTCAGTCCACCGTGACGAGCGAACCGGACGCGTGCTCGTGTTCGCTGCGATCGACAACCTCTGGAAGGGCGCCGCGTCGCAGGCGGTCCAGAACCTGAACCTGATGTTCGGCCGGCCCGAGGCCGAGGGCATCCAATGAGCCCCTTCTTCACCAGCCGTTGGGTCGAGCTCCCCGAGCCGCTGACCGAGCTGGACGGCACCGGACTCGCGGCCGGCTTCCGCGCCGCCGGGGTCGCCGCCGGGATCAAACCGAGCGGCGCCCCCGACCTCGGCCTGCTGGTCTGCGATGCGCCCGAGCCCTCGAGCGCCGCGCGCTTCACCCGCTCAGGCGTGCTGGCGGCGCCGGTCCTGCTCTGCACGGAGCGCTGCGAGCTCGCGACGCTGCGCGCGGTGGTCGTCAACTCGGGCAATGCGAACGCCGCCACCGGCCGCCCCGGATTCGAGGACGCGATCAAGATGCAGGGCGCCGGAGCGATCGCCGCGGGCGTGCCCGAGAGCGGCGTCGCGGTCGCATCGACGGGCGTGATCGGCGTGCCGCTGCCGATGGACCGGGTCAACCGCGGGATCGTCGCGGCTGCGCACGCGCTCGCGGCTGACGGCGACGCGGCGTTCGCCGAGGCGATCCAGACCACCGACGCGTTCGAGAAGCGCGCCCGGGTATCGGTCGCGCTCGAGCGCGGGACGGTGACGATCACCGCACAGGCGAAGGGGGCGGGGATGATCTCGCCCGGATTTGCGACCCTGCTGTGCTTCGTGCAGACCGATGCGGCGCTACGTCCCGAGACCTGCGACCTGCTGCTGTCGGTGTGCGTCAAGCGCTCGTTCGAGCGGATCAGCGTCGACGGACAGCTGTCGACCAACGACACCGTGATCCTCCAGTGCAGCGGCGCCTCGGGAGTCACCGTCGCCCCCGAGAGCGAGGACGAGTTGCGCTTCGGCGAGGCGCTGGACGCGGTCATGCGCCAGCTGGCGCTACTGATCGCCCACGACGGCGAGGGGGCGCGCCGCGTCGGCCGCGTGGTCGCGCGCGGCGGCGACGAGCGGGCCGTCAACGCGGTCGCGCGAAGCGTCGCCAACTCGTCGCTGGTCAAGACCGCGCTGTACGGCGCCGACCCAAACTGGGGCCGGATCATCCAGGCGGTCGGCGCCGCGATGCCGGGCACCGCGCCGCTGCCGGTCGACATCGCGATCGAGGGCGTGCAGGTCTGCGCTCGCGGCGGCCACGTGCCCCATGACGCCGCGGTGCTCGCAAAAGCCGTCGAGCGCGACGAGGTCGAATACGAGATCGGCCTGCCGGGCGAGGGGGCAGAGACCGAGCTGTACTTCTCGGACCTCGGGCACGAATACATCACGATCAACGCCGACTACACGACGTGAGCTCACGACCGCCACGTGACATCCAGACGCTGCTCGAAGCGCTGCCGTACATCCGCGAGTTCCACGGCAAGACGGTCGTGATCAAGTACGGCGGTGCGGCGATGCTGGACGCCGAGCTCAAGGAGGAGTTCGCGCGCGACGTCGTGCTGCTCAAGTACGTCGGTATGAACCCGGTCGTCGTGCACGGGGGCGGGCCCGAGATCACCGGGTACATGGAGCGACTCGACCTCCCGGTGCAGTTCGTCGACGGTCTGCGCGTTTCGGACGCCGCGACCGTCGAGGTAGCGAAGATGGTGCTGGTCGGCAAGGTCAACAAGGACATCGTCCTGCGTCTCGGCCGCCACGGCCAGCCGGCCGTCGGGCTGTGTGGCGACGACGGGTTGCTGTTTCGGGCCTCCCGTCAGACGTCCCCGAGCGGCCAGGACATAGGCTTCGTCGGCAAGATCGAGCGCGTCGACGTCGACGTGCTCAACCACATCGCCCAGGACTACATCCCGGTCGTCGCAAGCGTCGGCGCCGACCGCGACGGCAACTCCTACAACATCAATGCCGACGAGGCCGCCGGAGCCGTGGCCCGGGCGCTGGGCGCCTACAAGATCATGTTCCTGACCGACGTCGCGGGCTGGTTGCGCGACGCAGCTGACCCCGACAGCGTCGTCTCGCAGGCGAGCGCCGACGAGGTTCAAGAAGCGCTCGAGTCGGTCGCCGGCGGGATGCGCCCGAAGCTCGCGGCTTGCCTGGATGCGATCCACGGCGGCGTCACGTTCGCGCATATCGTCGACGGACGGGTCCCACACTCGCTGCTGCTGGAGCTGTTCACCGATGCCGGCCAGGGGACCAAGATCGGGATGGACCTGTGAGCGCGACCTCGCTGGCCGAACTCCAGGCGCTCGAGCGCGAGTACGCGATCGGGACCTACGTCCGCAACCCCGTCGCGTTCGTCCGCGGTCAGGGATGCACGCTGTGGGACGCGGATGGGAACGAATACTTGGACTTTCTGGCCGGGATCTCGGTCCTCAACGTCGGTCATTGCCATCCACGCGTGGTCGAGGCGGTGCGCGCTCAGGCTTCGACGCTCACCCACGCGACCAACCTCTATTACACGGAGCAGGCGATGCGCCTGTCGGCCGAGCTGTCGCGCGGCTCGCTGGGCGGCAAGGTGTTCCTCTGCAACTCGGGCACCGAGGCCAACGAGGCGGCGATCAAGCTCGCCCGCCGGGCGCGGAGCGGCGGCAAGCTCGTCGTGCTCCAGGAGGCCTTTCACGGCCGCACCTACGGCTCGCTGTCGGCGACCCCGCAGGAATCCAAGCAGGCCCCGTTCGCGCCGCTGGTGCCCGGGTTCGTGGTCGTCGCCAAGGACCCCGAGGCGCTGACCGCGGCGGTCGACGGCGACACGGCCGCGGTGCTGCTCGAGCCGATCCAGGGCGAGACCGGGATCAATGTTCTGTCCGACGAGCTGCTGCGCGCCGCCCGCGAGGCGTGTGACCGGACCGGCGCGGCGCTCGTGTTCGACGAGATCCAGACCGGCATGGGGCGAACCGGGACGCTGTGGGCCTATGAGCAGACGGGCGTCGTGCCCGACGCGATCACGAGCGCCAAGGCGCTCGGTGGCGGCCTGCCGATCGGCGCGCTGATCACGGGCCCGCGGCTGGCCGACGTCCTGCAGCCGGGCGATCACGGCTCGACTTTCGCCGGCGGTCCGTTGGTCTGCGCAGCGGCGCTGGTGGCGCTCGAGCTGTGCTCTGATCCGGCGCTGCTCGAGCGTGTCCACGAGCTCGGTGAGCGGCTCCGCGCCGGCCTGCACGAGCTGCCCGGGGTCGACGAGGTCCGTGGCCGAGGCTTGATGGTCGGCTTCGACCTCGCACACGACTCGGCGCCCGACGTGGCGCGCCGCGCGCTGCTCGAACAGCGACTGGTCGTCAACGCCACCGGCCCGCGCACGATCCGGCTCGAGCCACCGCTGATCGTCTCAGAGCAGGAGATCGACAGCGCGCTGCAAAGTCTTAGCGCATTGCTATGACGACCGCGCCGACCGCAAAGGTTTCAGTTCCACTCGCGCACGAGCAGCGTGCCGACGCGGCCGCGGCCGCCGTCCTGCGCCGGCTGCTGGGCGTGATCGAGGGCAATCGTGAAGGGGCGATCGCCGACGTCGACACGGAGTTCCTGCACCGCCTTCGGATCTCCGTCCGCCGCTCGCGGACCGTCCAGCGGCAGCTGGCGCTGGTCTTTCCAGCGCTCGAGCTGCCGGGCTTCAGGACCGAGTTTCGCTGGCTTCAGCAGGCGACCGGAGAGGCCCGCGACCTCGACGTCTACCTGTTGGGGTTCGAGGACATGCGAGCCCTGGTGCCGGCGCCGGTGCGCGCCGACCTGGACCCGCTGCGCCAGGTGCTCGAGCACTGGCGGCTGACCGCCCACTGGGAGATGGCACGCGCGATCGGCTCGCGACGCACCGACGAGCTCCTGTACGACTGGGAGATTCTGCTCGAGTCGCTGGTTGAGATGCCGATCGAAGACCGCCCGGGAGCGACCCGCTCGATCGGCGAGCTCGCCGGCAAACGGATCCGGATCGTCTACAAGCGAGTCGTGCGGATGGGCCGCACGATCGGCCCCGACAGTCCGGCGCAGGCCTACCACGAGCTCCGCAAGACCGGCAAGGAGCTCCGCTACCTGCTGGAGTTGTTCGGCGCGCCGCTGTACGACCCCGAGGTCGTGACGCCGATGGTCGTCTCGCTGAAGGCACTGCAGGACACGCTCGGACGACACCAGGACCGCGAGGTGCAGGTCGCGATGCTGCGCTCGCTCGTCGACGAGGTCGCATCGCTGCCACGCGGGCCGCGCGCCGTGATGTCGATGGGGATCTTGATCGACCGGCTGGTGGCCGACGAGCTTGCGGCGCGCGCTGAGTTCGCCGAGCGGTTCGCGCGCCTGGCGGCGGCCAAGCAGCGGCGGCTGGTCAGAAGAACGTTCCGCTGATTACGCTCCCTGCCATGACATCGGACCCGACCTGGCAGCCGAGCGCCTCCTACCTCGCCGATCCCGAATCGGTCAGCCGGGTGCTGTTGCTCTACAGCGGTGGTCTGGACACGAGCGTGATGCTCAAGTGGATCCAGGACCAGTACGACGCCGAGGTGGTGGCGCTGACGATCAATCTCGGCCAGCCCGGCGAGGACTACGAGATCGTCAGGGCCAAGGCGCTGCAGATCGGCGCCGTCGAGGCGCACGTGGTCGACGCGCGCGAGGAGTTTGCGCGCGGGTACGTTCTGCCCGCGATCAAGGCGAACGCGATCTACGGCCTCGGCTATCCGCTGTTCACCGCCCTGGGGCGGCCGCTGATCGCCAAGCTCGCGGTCCAGTACGCGTTCGAGACCGGGTGCGACACGATCGCCCACGGCTGCACCGGCAAAGGCAATGACCAGGTGCGGATCGAGGCGACGATCGCGACGCTGGCGCCCGACCTGAAGGTGATCGCGCCGGTGCGCACGTGGCGGATGGGCCGCGACGAGGAGGCGGCCTACGCGCGCCAGCACGGGATCCCGGTCAAAGGCGGCTCCGAGGTCGCGCCTTACTCGATCGACGACAACCTTTGGGGACGCTCGAGCGAGGGACGGTGGATCGAGGATCTCTCCCACCCACCCGAGGACGACGTCTTCCAGCTCGTCACGCGTCCCGAACAGGCGCCGGATGAGCCCGAGATCGTCGAGGTCGAGTTCGAGCGTGGGGTGCCGGTGGCGCTCAACGGGACGCGGATGGAGCCGGTCGCCTTGATCGAACGCGCGGGGGAGATCGGATCCCGGCACGGTGTCGGGATCGTCGACCACATCGAGGACCGGATCGTCGGACTCAAGGTCCGTGACATCTACGAGGTGCCGGCCGCCGCGATCCTGCTGCTCGGCCACCAGGAGCTCGAGAGGCTGGTGGGGACGATCCACCAGAACCAACTCAAGCCGACGCTCGATCAGCGCTGGGCGTATCTCGTCTACGCCGGGCTCTGGTGGGAGCCGCTGCGGGCCGACCTCGACGCCTACATGGAGGCTGCCAACGCGCTCGTCACCGGGACGATCGGGATCAAGCTCTACAAGGGCTCGGCCCGGGTTGTGACCAGGTCCTCGCCGCACGCTGTCTACGACCCGCAGCTGGCGACGTTCGCCGAGTCCGGCGGACTGTTCTCGCAGGCCGCGTCGCCCGGATTCATTGAGCTCTGGTCGCTGCAGTCCCGGATGGCTTGGCGGCTACGGCATCCGGACGAGTAGGATCGGCGGCGATGCGTTACAAGATTCTTGGCTTCATCGTTTGGCAGGGCACCAAGTGGTATCTGCGCAATGGGCTTGGTGTCTCCCGGCGCAAGATGGCAGTCGCTGCAATCTCGGCAGCCGTTGTGGCGGGAGTCGTTGTCGCCGGCCGCCACGCGGGGAACTCTGAGTAGGAAGCGACAGGGACTTGCGGTTCCGGCGGCGAAGGTCCCTGGAGGCGAGCCGCCCGCCAGGGAGTGGCTCGGTCGGTTGGCATGACTGAGTCCGCATCAAGGCGATCCCCACTTCCGCTCGAGGTCGATCGGATCCAGAGCTCGCGCTCGTCGGTCGGCGAGACCCGGCTGCGGATCAGCGGCCACTGGCTGGATCCTCAAGGCGAGGCGTCCGGGGAGGAGGGATTGCTCGTCGTCCACGTCGAGGGCCGCCGTCACCGGTTCGCCCCTGATCGCGACGACGCTACAGAGCCCGGCGTGCAGCCCGGACGCTGGAGCGCGAGCTTCACGGTGCCGTCATGGGCCGAGCCCCGCCAGGACGGTCAGGCCGCCCTGTGGCTCGGCAGCGCGGTGATCCCGGTGCCTCCGCTACATGGCGTGGTCGCCACGCCGAGGGCCGACGAGGAAGCATTGGGGCGCCGCGCCGAGCCGCCCGCTCCGTCCGTCGGCTCGGCGGCCGTGGTCGCGCGGCCGGCGCCGGAGCCCGAGCCGCCCCCAATGCCACCGGTCGCGCCGCCTCCGGCGCCACCGACGGAGACAGCTGAAACGCCGCGCTCTGGCCCGGTCGGTGACCTGCTGCTCAGGGACACCGTCGCCGCCCTGCACGCCGAACTCGAGCAGCGGACCGCCGAAGCCGCCCGCCTTCGCGGCGCGCTGGCAGCCACCCAGTCCGAACTCGACGCGCGCGGAGCTCGCTATTCCCAGCTCGAGACGGTGCTCGAGGAGCTCCGCGGCCAACTCGAGCAGTTGCGCACCGCGGTCGATGCCCAACGCGGCCAGCTCGAGCGCGAAAGCGCTGACGCGGCGTCGCTCCGTGAGCGATTCGCGGCCGCCGAGGCAGCGGCGGAGCTGCGCGCCGCCGAAGCCGTCGCACTCCGCACGGAGCTCGCGGCCTCGAACGTATCCCGGGAGGCCGCGTCCCGCGAGGCCGCGGACCTGCGCGCCGAGCTCGAGCGCGTCGGCTCCGAGCTCGCCGTCACGCACGAGCGCGTCGGCAGCGAAACGGGGGACCTGGGTGAGGCGAGCCGGCTGCTGGCCGACGCCAAGGCGCTTGCCTCCGAGCTTGGCGCAGGGGATGAGGGCCGGGAAGGCCCGTAGGCAACTCGTGTCCGAGCTGCGTCCGTCCGCCGCGGGATCTAATTTCGTGGCGATGAATGATCCCCCGGGAGTTCCACCACCGCTCGGGATCGAGGTCGTCGAATGGATCGCCGAGGGTGGCGAGAATCTCACCGTCCGCGTGACGGGACGCTGGCGCCGCCGGCGCCCGGCCTGGAGCGGACAGCCGACGCTGGTGATCGAAGCGCCCGGCCGGCGGTACAGGTTCCCGGCGATGCCCGAGCCGCCGAGCCTGACGGGCGCGGCGCCGGGAATGTGGCGGATCAGCTTCGCGGTGCCGGCCGCGCTGGCGCCGGACCTCGGGGGCCGTGCGTGGCTCCAGTTCGGAGCGGTCGTGGTGCCGTTGCCGGCTGCGGTCGAGCCGCTCGGCGGTCGGGTGATCGGGGATCAGCCGCCCCCGGCCGTCGAGCCCGAACCGCACGCCGAGCTGCCGTCGGCGCAAGACGCCGGTGAGCATCCGCAC
This sequence comes from Solirubrobacteraceae bacterium, assembly GCA_052147875.1. Lineage (GTDB taxonomy): Bacteria > Actinomycetota > Thermoleophilia > Solirubrobacterales > Solirubrobacteraceae > Palsa-465. Next base: position 12,129 of record JBKQJQ010000303.1, read on the forward strand.
CCGAGTGTCGAGCTCGAGGCCGAGGCCGCCCGGCGGCGCGCGGCCGACGCCGATGCGGAGGCCGAGGAGCTGGCGGCTCAGGTGCAGGCACTCGAGCGCGAGCTGGCGGACGCGCGCGCGGAGGCCGGCAGGCTGTCGACGTCGCTGGCGGGGCAGGAGCAGGCGCGCCGGGTCGCCGAGCAGCGAGCGCACGCCGAGCTTGCCCAGCGCCTCGAGCTGACTCGCCGGCTGGCACTGCGAACGCGCGACCGCGACCGCGCTCGGCAGGCGCTCGGGGAGCTCGCGAGCGCCGAGGAGCGGATCAGGACGCTCGAGCGCGAGCTCGCCGCTATGCGGCGGCGGACCGACGAGGCCGAGCAAGCCGCCGCGGCGGCCGACGCGGCGCGAGAGCGCGCCGAGCAGCGGGCTGGAGAGGCCACTGAACAGCTGGAGCGCCTGAGTGCCAGACCGAGCGATCAGATCGCTCCCCCCGAGCTCGAGCGCCTCGGGCTGGAGCGCGACCTGATAGCCCACCACGCTGGCGCCGAGCCGCGGGTCCCGCATGAGCCGTCGGCGCCAGCGCTCGTCGAACCCAAGACGGGACTGTTGGGTCCCGCCGACGAACCCGCGCGGCGGGTCGAGACGCTGGTCGTGGCGCTGCGGACCGAGCTTGACCTCCGGCTGCGCTCCGAGGCCAAGCTTCGTGCCCGAGTGGTCGACGCCGAGGCCCGGCTCATGGCCCGCGAGCGGCTTGCGGAGCGGACCGGCGCGGTGCTGGTCGAGCTGCGCGAGGAGCTTGATGGGCTGCGCGCTGCGGTCGCGCACGAGCAGCAGGCGAGGCAGTCGGCGCAGCAGCGGGCCGACGTGCTGCAGCATGAGCTGAGCGGTCAGCGCGAGCGATCGGACCGGGCATCCGAGTCGCTTGCCGAGCTGCGCGAGGAGCTCGATGCGACCCGGGCCGCCGCGCCGGCTGCGGCCGCGGTCCAAGCCGAAGCCGAGGCCGCTGCCGAAGCCGAGGCTGCGGCGAAGGCCGAGGCTGCGGTCGAGGTACAGGCGGAGCCTGCGGTCGAGGTCGAGCCGGCCGTTGACGAGCCGGCCGCTGCTGAGGAGCCGGCCGCTGCTGAGGAGCCGGCCGCTGCTGAGGAGCCGGCCGCTGCTGACGAGCCGGCCGCTGCTGACGAGTCGGCCGCTGCTGACGAGTCGGCCGCTGCTGACGATCCGGAGGCGCCGGGTGAGCCACAGGCGCCCGCGCAGTTCAGCGAGGCGCTGGTCCGGCTGCGCGACGTGATCCCGCCGCTCGACGGGCCGCCCGCCGCCGCGCCCGAGCCGCAGCCTGAGGCGCGGACCGCCGAGCCCGAGCCGCAGCCTGAGGCGCGGGCCGGCGAGCCGGAGCCCGAGCCGCCCGCCGCCGAGCCCGAGCCGCAGCCTGAGGCGCGGGCCGGCGAGCCGGAGCCCGAGCCGCCCGCCGCCGAGCCCGAGCCCGAGCCCGAGCCGGAGCCGCCGGGACAACCAGCCGCGCAGCCCGACGCGCCGCCGGCCACGGGCGGGTTCGCCTACCGCGCCTGGCTGCAGCCGGTCTTCAGGTCGCTGACGAAGCCAGACCCGGATCGCGCCGGCCGACTGCTCGTCGACCTGCTG
>JBKQJQ010000304.1:0-3910 GCA_052147875.1 Solirubrobacteraceae bacterium
AGCCGCGCCCCGCCATGATCTCGGCTCGCCCGCCGGAAATCAGGTCGAGCTCGGCAAACTGCTCAAAGACCCTGACCGGATCGTCGGAGCTGAGTACGGTGACGGCGCTGGCGAGCCTGATCCTCTCAGTCTTCGCCGCGACGGCGGCGAGCGCCACGGCGGGCGACGAGATCAGGAAGTCTGCGCGGTGGTGCTCACCGATCGCGAACACGTCGAACCCCAGCTGGTCGGCGAGCACGGCCTCCTCCAGCAGGTCGCGCATCCGCTGCTCGGGGCTGATGCCCGAGCTCAGGTCGGCGAACGTTGCTACTCCAAGCTCCATCATCGGGTCTAGTCTAGCAAAGTAGTTGTGCCGACAACTATCTTGGTCACCGAGCGCTGCCGCGGAGGTGTGTTCGATCCGTTGCGATATGCGCCAGCGATCGCAGTCGGGGCATGCCTCTCGCGCCAAATTCGCCAGAATCCCCGCGCGATGGGGATCACGAAGACGCTTTTCTGGGCCTCCGGCGGCCTGCTCGCGTACACGCACGTCGGCTACCCGCTGACGCTGGCGGCGGTCGCGCCGCTGCGCAAGCGCCGCTGCGCCAACTCGGATGCCACCCCGGACGTGTCGGTCATCGTCCCCGCCTACGCCGAACAGGACGTGATCGCTGCCCGAGTGACAAACCTGCGGGCGCTCGACTACCCGCCCGCGCGGCTCGAGGTCGTGGTCGCCTGCGACGGATCGCCCGACCAGACCGCCGCCAACGCGCGCGCCGCGGGCGCGGACGTCGTGCTCGAGCTCCCGCGCGGGGGCAAGATCCGCGCCCAGGACGCCGGCGTCGAACGCGCGCGCGGCGAGATCGTGGCGTTCTCGGACGCCAACGTGCGGTGGGAGCCGGACGCGCTGCGGGCGCTCGTAGCGCCGTTTGCCGACCCCAAGGTCGGCTACGTATGCGGTCAGGTGAAGTTCGTCAACGAGCGCGGCACCAACCAGGAGGGCGTCTACTGGCGCTACGAAATGGCGATCCGGGCGCTCGAGTCGCGCCTCCGGTCAGTGACCGGAGGCAACGGCGCGATTTACGCGACCCGCCGCGACTCGTACCTCGTCGTCGACCCGATCATGGGCCACGACCTGTCGTTCCCGTTCAACATGGTCAAACGCGGCTGGCTGGCGGTCTACGCGCCCGGCGCCCGAGCGAGCGAGAAGATGGTCCCCTCGATCGAGGGCGAGTTCGCGCGCAAGCGGCGGATGATGCGCCACGGTTGGCCGATCGTCCTGCGCGGCGGTCTGCTGTCGCCGCGCGGCTATGACCCCGTGTATGCATGGATGATGTTCTCGCATCGCGTGCTCCGCTACCTGTCGCCGTTCGTGCACTTGGTGGCGCTGGTCACGACGGTCGCGCTGATCCGCCAGGGCTGGGTGTACGGGGTCGCGCTCGCACTCCAGGTCGCGCTGCTGCTCGGCGCGTCGCTAGCCCGTGCGCTACCCGCGCGCCCGCTGCTGATCTCCCGCTACTACGTTCTGACGACCGCTTCGCTCGCCGCCGGTCTGTGGGACTGGCTCGCGCACGGGACGCACGCGGGCTGGGAGCCGGCGGAGGGGACCCGGTGATCAGCAGGCTGCTCGATCTGACGCTCGGTCTCGCGGGCGCGATCGTCACGGCGCCGCTGGTCGCCGTGCTCGCACTGGCAATCCGGCTCGAGAGCCCGGGCGACCCGATCTACCGCCAGACGCGGATCGGCAAACACGGCAGGCCATTTGAGATCTACAAGCTGCGGACGATGGTCAGCGGCGCCGAGTTCACCGGCGCGGGCCTGGCGATCGCCGAGGGCGATGACCGGATCACGCGGATCGGCAAGCTGCTGCGGCGCTACTCGCTCGATGAGCTGCCAAACCTGTGGAACGTGGTCCGAGGCGAGATGGCGATCGTCGGCCCGCGGCCGACGCTCGAGGGCCAGGTGCGCACCTACACGCCGCGCCAGCGCGGCCGGCTCGCGGTCCGGCCGGGGATCACCGGCTGGGCCCAGGTCAACGGCCGTGCATCGCTTCCGTGGCCGGAGCGGATCGAGCTCGACCTGTGGTACGTCGAACACCGTTCGTTGGGGCTTGACCTTGAGATCCTGCGCCGCACGGTCGAAATGGTCGTCCGCGGGCACGGGATCTACAAGGGCGCCTCGGGCGGCTGGCAGGGGCCAAGCGAGGCGCCGTGACCGCCGTCCTGCTGACCGGAGTCGGCAAGCGCTACGACATCGTTTCCGCCTTCGCCCAGCACGCGACCGTGATCGCGGCCGACCCGAACCCACTGGCGCCGGCCCAGTACGCCGCCCACCACCGCCGGCCGGTGCCGCGGATCGACGATCCCGGCTACGTGCCGGCGCTCGAGGCGCTGTGCGAGGAGTTCGGGGTCGGCGCCGTGGTGCCGCTGACCGATCTCGACCTCGAGGTGCTTGGCCACGCGCGGGTCGCCGGGCGGCTGCCCGCGTTCGTGCCGAACCCCGAGTTCGCGCGCGCGACGTTTGACAAATACGAGGCCCATCTGCTGCTGGAGCGGCTCGGGCTGCCTTCCCCGCCGACCGTGCTCCCCGGGGAGCCGGTCGAGAGCTACCCGGTGATGGTCAAGCCGCGCCAGGGCTCGGGCGCGCGCTCGATTCATCGCGCCGACGATGCGCGGGCGGCCGAATTCTTCGTCGACTACGTCAAGGAGCCGACGATGATCCAGCGCGCGATGGACGGCCCCGAGTTCTCGATCGACTGCCTGTCCGACCTCGACGGCCGTTGCCTGAACGCCATCCCGCGGTCGATGATCGAGTCGCGTGGTGGCGAGTCGATCAAGGGGACCGTGATCGACGACGGCGAGCTGGTCGAACTCGGGCGCCGCGTGGTCGACGCGCTCGGTTGTCGAGGCCCGTGCACGGTCCAGGTGTTCCGAGACAGGGAGATCGGGATCGGGATCACGGATGTCAATACGCGCTTCGGCGGCGCCTTCCCGGCGCCGATGTACGCGGCGCTGCCCGGCCGGACGTACCCCGAGCTGATCGTGCGGATGGCGCGGGGCGAGCGGATCGAGCCACACGTCGGCGAGTACACGGCCGGCGTCACGTTCACGCGCTACTTCTGGCAGCTGGAGCTCGACGCGGACCTGCGCCCGACCGGGCGCGACATCGTCGATCCGCCCGGGCCGCCGCGCCCGCGGTGAGCGGGGTCTGGGCTTCCTGGACGCTATGGCGCTCACGAGATCCCAAGCCTGCTACGCGGCGATGTGCGGCGCCAGGAGCGAAAGGTCCGCCGCGCTGAGCCGGTCGCTGGCGGTCTTGAGCTGGTGCCAGTAGGGGTACAAAAGCGGTGGCCGCGACACCTGTTCGAGCCTTGCGAGCTCGTCGTCGGACAGCGACAGGTCGGCTGCCATGAGGTTGTCAGCCAGCTGCTCGTCGGTCCGAGCGCCAACGACGACCGAGCTGACGCTCGGCCGCGTCAGCAGCCATGCGAGCGCCACCTGCGCGGCCGACACGCCGCGCTCCTCGGCGACCTCGAGCAGCACCTCGATCGTGTCGTACAGGGCATCTTCGTCGTACACCGGCGGCTCGTCCCAGCTGGTCAGATGCCGCGAGCCCTCGGGCGCGTCCTGGCCGCGACGGTACTTGCCCGACAGCAGCCCGCCCGCCAGCGGACTCCAGACGAGCGTCCCGAGCCCCTGGTCGAGCGCCAGCGGGATCAGCTCATACTCGGCCGAGCGCTCCTGCAGCGAGTAGTAGATCTGCTGGCTGACGAACCTCGGCAGATGGCCGCGCTCGGCGACCCCGAGCGCCTTCATCAGCTGCCAGGCGGCGTAGTTGCTGGCGCCGACGTAGCGCACCTTGCCCGAGTCGAGCAGGTGCTCGAGCGCACCGAGCGTCTCCTCCAGCGGCGTCAGGCCGTCCCACTCGTGCA
>JBKQJQ010000305.1:0-3908 GCA_052147875.1 Solirubrobacteraceae bacterium
ATGGACACTCCCGATGCCCTCCCGCTGCCCCTGGCAACGCCAGTTCACCACCGTGCTGGCCAGGATCCGGGCGCTCCCCGCGCTCACCTGAACACACGCACCCGCCGCGAGGACCACCACCAGCACAGCCGCCGGACCGGCCGACGATCACCGCTGCCCCGAAACGAGTCCAAACGAGCCTCCGGGCGACGCCTGGAACCGACACACCCGAAAAACCAGGCGCCACGATCAGCGAACGCGAGCCGTCGCCCCCAAATCCCCCAACCCGCCGCACCCAGTCAACCGATCGGTGGTTTCAGGCTAAGGCGTTGGCCGATCACATGGCTACAAGCCATTGGCGCCAGGCCTCGATCGTTCGGAATCCAAGCCGCTCGTAAACCGGAAGTCCGGATTGGCTTGCTTGCAGCCACCCCCAGCGCGCACCACTGGCCAGGCCGTCACGGACGGCACGAGCTGTGATTGCGGCACCGTATCCACGACGACGTTCGGGTGGCGGCGTAGCAACGTTGAAGATCCCGACGAAGTCACCGATGGTCAGTCCGAAGCCGGTGGTAACCGTTCTGCCGTCGACTTCGCCCACATAGCAACACGCACCAGTCAGGCCGAGCACGGCCGGAGGCATCAGCTGGCGAAAGTACTCGCGGGGCGCTTCAAACCCTGCGGCGGCGACATCTGCGTGAAGCCGAGCCTCGTCTGGTGCGAGCGCCCTCACCCGCAGACCGGCCGGCTGGGGGTCGCCCAGATGGTCAGCCTTCTCCAAGACCATCAGCGGCTGATCTAGGTCCTGCTCCATCCCCCGTTTGGAGGCAAGCTCCCCAAGCGGCAGGCCGCAGCCGGGACGAGCCTGCAAGCAGTACGGCAACCCGGTGGCGGCGACCTCGTCAAGCAAAGACTCAACGTCGCTGAGATTGGCGTTGATGCCATCAACGACCACTCCATTGAGCCCCGCCACGGGCACCATCGTCACCACGGCAAAAGCTGCGCCCGCTCGTCGAGTCCAGCCCTCCCCTGGGACGCTCCCCAGGCGCTCCCACGTCTCTGTCATAGCGAGCGCGGCGAGATCCGGGTTGACCCCCATGCGAGCACACTATTTGGTCGCGCCCAAGCCGCTGAAATGATCGAATCTCGACAGAGCTCGATCTAGACCGATGCGGTGGTCACTGGCGCCGGCCACCGCGCTGTCCTAGTCGAAAACGCCCACAACGTCCTAGGCGACGGCGCCGACGACGGCCACCCTCGTGGCTTGGCGTCCGGCCGCCCGGACCGCGCTGTCCTGATGCTTGGTCACGTACCAGTAGTGAATGAAAGTCGGGATTATCAGGAGGCCGCCGGGGAAGTAGAGCAGGAACGCGAGCACCGGGCTGATCCTGTCGCCCTGTGGCACTCCGACAAGGCCCTGGGCGCGCTGGATGCGCGCGCCGTAGTTGTAGACCGAGATCAGCGGGGGGATGATGATGATCCAGCCGATTAGGACGGCGGTCAGCGATAGGCCGGGGCTCTCGCCCGCGAGTTTTTGGTCGTCTCGACTTACCCCGATGTCTTTGAGCTCGTCGTTTACAAGGTAGTACCAGAACCAGTAGTAAATCCCCAGCGTGACGATCACTAGTAGTAGCCCGACCCAGAAGCTGCGGATCTTGCCCGTGCCTCCGTCGGCAAATTCAACGTGCTCAGCCATGTGTCAGGCAGCTCCTTTTGCGCACACCGAGTTGGTTTGCCCCCTGGGCCGAGTAAGGGACCCTCCCTCGCGGGGACCAGGGCCCACGCTCGGCACCTCCACGTATCGGAAGAAAATATCGGCACTGTGCTGAGGCTTCTTTAGGCCTCGACCCCTAGGCGGTAGGCGTGCCTGGGCCCCGCTTCATCAACCACAACAACACCTGCTGATACCTACTCATCGGGAGACCCAGCTCCACTAGCCGCTTACGCACCAACAGATCAATGGCATGGCTCTGTGGGTCTACGCCAGCCGGGACCGGCTGAGACGGGCTACCGGCCATTACGCTGACTCCGCTGCTTCCGGTACGCAAGATCTCGCGCTGGGTCAAGAACGGTTGCGACACGGCCAAGGCTGCAATCCACCGATGCGGCGATCACATCGAAGCTCGCGCCGGTCTCGCGCAGCCGGCGGATCTCACGATCCCTAGCCGCCATTCCTTCACGAATCTTGTGTCTGGCCTCGTCGCGCGCTTGCTCTATGAGCCGGTCGCGTTCTTGCCTGACACTTAGGGCCATCAGCGCGTAGTTCATCGCGATTAGCCACGAACCGGCCGCCGGTGCATGCTCCTGCCCAGCTCGACATACTGCTCATCCAAGGCTTCATACCGCTCGGCGTCGCGCATGCGTGAAGCGTTGAGCTCAGCGCGCAACCCCGCCGGCGCCGCGGACCCGCCCTCAGCCTCGCGGACGCGCGTGCAGTCGTGGACCGCCGGCGAGCTCAGACGGTTCCTTGGCCACGTCCGCCACGATCGGCTGTATGCGATGTGGAGGCTTGCGGCAACGACCGGCATGCGCCGCGGCGAACTGCTCGGCCTGTCTCACCTGGCGCTCGATCTCGACGGCGCCCGCCTCCGCGTCAACCGACAGCTCAGGGTCGACTGCACCTACGGGCCGCCGAAGTCGGCCAGCTCGGAGCGCACGATCGCCCTCGACGCCGAAACCGTCCAAGTGCTTCGCGATCACATCGCCGCGCAGCGCCTCGAGCGCGACCTCGCAGGCCCCGCCTATGAGGACGAGGACGTCGTATTCTGCGACGAGCTCGGCGGCCGGCTACGCCCGGGCAGAATCAGCGAGACCTTTTCGAGGCTCCGCAAGCAGGCGGGAATACCGGTCGGGAGCATTCACGTCCTACGCCCCGCCGCGGCCACGCTCGCGCTCACAGCCAAGCCGCCCGTGCCGCTGCACGTCGTGGCTGGCCGCCTTGGCGACGACCCGAAAACGGTCCTCGGCACATACGCCCATCTGCTGCCCATTCGGACGCGATGGCCGCCGACTCGATCGCTGCCGCGCTTTCCGTTGACAAGCCGTTGACAGAAATGGCCGAAATGTCAGTGCTGACGGGGGCAGGAACTAAGACTCAGATAAGTAGTGCCCGGGGCCTGCGAGAATCTGTAGCTGAAATGGAACAGCGCACCCCGATGCTCCCCGAGCCCGGGCCCTCGTACGAGCCGACAGGCCTCGAATACGAGTCTGCTGACCGTTACGGCTTGCGACCGCCGCCACCTCCCGAAGAACCGCCACGTCAGGGCTTCATCAAGCGCAAGCTGGCGCCGCTGGGCGCCGCGATCGTCGCCTTCCTGGCGAAGATCAAGTCGATCATCCTGCTGGCGCCGAAGTTCAAGCTGCTGCTAACGGCCGGGACGATGGCGGTGTCGGTCGCGGCCTACGGGACGATCTGGGGGATCCCGTTCGCGATCGGATTCGTGATCCTGTTGCTGGTCCACGAGATGGGGCACGTGGTCGTGCTGCGCCGCGAGGGCATCAGGGCGAGCGCGCCGATGTTCATCCCGTTCCTCGGCGCCGTGATCAGCGCCCGCTCGCTCGGTGACAATGCCGCCGCCGAGGCGCGCGTGGGCCTCGCGGGCCCGGTGCTCGGGACCCTCGGCTCTGCCGTCTGCCTGCTGATCTGGCACCTCACGGGCAAGACCTACTGGGAGGCGCTGGCGTTCACCGGCTTCTTCCTGAACCTGTTCAACCTGCTGCCGGTCGTGCCACTCGACGGCGGCCGCGCAATGGCGGCGATGGCCCCATGGATGTGGGGCCTCGGCTTCATCGGGATGCTCGTGCTGGCGATCGTGTTCCCGAACCCGATCATCCTGATCATCGTGGTATTCGCCGGCTACGAGACCTTCAAGCGCTGGAAGCTGCGCCGCACGGGCAGCCTCGAGCAGCTGGCCTACTACCGCGTCAGG
>JBKQJQ010000306.1:0-5730 GCA_052147875.1 Solirubrobacteraceae bacterium
CGCCCGCGATCCGATCACACCTTCCGCCCGCGATCCGATCACACCTTCCGCGCGCGATCCGATCACACCTTCCGCGCGCGATCAAATCGTCCACGCCAGCGATTCAGTCAAAAAACCCACGAGCAGCTTGTTGAAGTGATCCGGGCGCTCCCAGAATGTCGCGTGCTTCGCCATGGTGGCGAAGCTGGCTGCGGGAGCGTTCAGCCCGAGCCAATCACGAGCGGCGTGCCGCCATTCCTCCCGAACGACGATCAGGGTCGGTTGACTGCGAGCCAGGAGGGCAAGCTCGGTTCGGAAGTCGACCGAAATCGCCATCGCACTGATCAGCGAGGCGATGCCGTCTGGTGTCTTGGAGCTCATCAAGTCGAACCATTCGACGACCTCCTGCCTCGGGTCTTCGAGCATCCACGCGATGAACTCCCGGTTGAATGCCGCTCTGTCAGTCGTCGGGTTGACGATCCAGTTCGCGACGTGGAGCTCCGGTGGCGAGTCGGAATTGACCTCGCACCACGCCCACTCGCGTTCGGCGTCATCGGCCACCTGCCGTGGCGCCCCGTCAATGATCACCGCACCAACGGTGCGCTCGTGACCATGGCGGCGCACGAACGAGAGGTGCTCGAACGTACCTTGGGACCATGAACCGAGCACGACAGGTCCGGTGCAGAGAGTCTCGACGACCAGCGCCACGTCGTCACCGCGAGTGTCATAGTCATGGTGCTTCCAGTCCTTTGTCGAGTCACCTTGACCGCGAGGATCGAACGAAACGATCCGCAATTGGTCGCTGGCGAGTCGATCAAATTGATGTTCGAACACGTCAGCGGTCATCGTCCAACCAGGGATCAGCACGAGCGTGTTCGGCCCGTTCCCAGCCGTTAGGCAACGGAGCCGCGCACCATCCGGCGTAACAACGTAGGTCTCGCTGAGCTGAGCGCTTGTCGGCATTGCCGTGTCTACCTTAAGCGCCTGACCGTTCAGCGCCTGAGCGGTCGCCGCGCGTGGCGCGGACCTCGTCCGCGATCGCCGCCGCGGCCAGTTCGCCCGACGCCATCGCGCCCTCGATCCAACCCGCCGCTTGGGGGGCGAAGTCCGAGCTGGCGAACGCCAGCCGACCGGCCGGCCGCAGGCGAGCATGGTCCAGCGCGCCGATGTCGCCGACCGGGGCGGTGGCCCAAGTACCGCGCGCGAACCGGTCAGCGTTCCAGTCATGGCTGTCGAAGCAGACCAGCTCGGCCTCTGGATAGAACGCGTGCAGCGCGGCATCAACATTTACACGGCTGCACGGGTCGAACTCTGGCGCCGCCGGCCCGAAGCCGATCACCAGCTGATCCCCGTCGAGGATTCGGTCCGCGATCAAAAGGTTGAGCCCCTGGCCACGCCCCGCGGCCAACGATGCCGGAGGAACCCCACGTGCACGCAGCCAGACCTTCACGGCTCGCCCGCGGTTCTTGCCAAACGATGCCCGAAGCCGCTCCGGGAGAGCCGGGGCAAATGTGATCTCGGACAGCACGTTGAGCGGCAGCGCGAGGATCGCCCCCTGCGCCGCGACTCGTTCGCCGCCGGCGAGGTGCAGCGTTACCGAATCGCCGTGTTCGACGTGTACGAGCTCCTGGCCGTAACGCACGGTAGCGCGCGCGAATGCGGCCATCGACTTCGCGATCGCCCCCCAGCCGAGTGCCGGGGAACGGCGCAGCATCTCTGGAATCCCCAACAGACCGCCGTGGTCGGCAATCGCGGCGAGGCCGTCGATCGCCGCACCGTCGGCGGGCTCGCTGCCGCCGGTGACCGCCCACCACCCGAGCAAGAAGTCCTGCACCGACTGGGTCGTGCCGAGCCGCTGCAGGTAGTCGGCAAACGACAGCGAGCCGACCTCGGTTTCACCGCTTGCCAGCGCATCGGCGTCGGCGGTGAGCCGGCGCAACGCCGCTTCCAGATCCGGCCATTCGTCGCGATCGACCGGGAGGCCAAGCCGGATTCGGCCGCCGGTTCGCCACCGCCAAACGCTCGGGATGCTCTCACGCACCTCGCTGCCGGCGCGCAGCAGCTCCCTGTGCACGCGGGCGTGATCGGGCATGAACCAGGTTCCGCCGTACTCGACGAGCGGTCCGCGATCGGCGAACGGTCGCGTCCACGTCCTTCCTCCGAGCCGATCGCGGGCTTCGAGGATCTCGACAGGGAGGCCGAGATCGCGCAGAGCCACGGCGGCCGCCAGCCCGGCGAACCCGCCGCCTACGATGACGATCTTTCGCTGCGAGACGACTGGCAACCGTGATCCCCTTGTTCGCGGCTCCGCCGCGTTTTCGCGCGGCCTCGCGCCGCGCGGATCAGACCAACGAGGCCGCCATGGTATTGGTGCGCGCCGCCGGCCGGGCCTACCGCCGAGCGCGGATGCCGGGGCTCGGAGAGCGCCCGCCAATTCCCGGGCGTGGCACTATCAGTGCTCGCCGCCCGGTCCAAGCGCACCGGCACGCGCAGCCTCGAAGCCTTCGCCCAGGCTGGGATACACATACCTCGCCTTATGCACGCGCAGCTCCATCAGCGTCTCGCTGCCCAGCACGCCTTCGATCGCACCGAGCCGCTCACCCAGCAGCCGCCAGAGGTCGTCGTGGTCTCGGCAGACGACGTGCATGTACAGATCCGCCGAGCCGGCGCACGAGCTCAGGTACATCACCTCGGGCCAGCCGGCGAGCGTCTCGGCCGCCTGGGTGTGGGCGGTGGGCGTGACCCTGATCAGGACCGATGCCTGCACGGCATAGCCAAGCCGGAACGGATTCGCCAACGCCAGGATCCGGAGGATGCCTTCCTCCTGCAGCCTCCCCGCGCGAGCGCGGACGGTGCCTTCGGCCACGCCGAGCGACCGCGCGATCGCGCGATAAGGCCGGCGCCCGTCAACCTGCAGTTGCGCGATGATCGCCCGATCGAGCTCGTCGAGCTGACCCAGCGGCGGCGCGCCCTTGCCGTTGCCGTCCACGCCGGCATGATGAGAACTCATCGATGATCTCCGGATTCAGCTATGGTTTGCGCAATAATACCGGTCGTAGACGGATGTTTGCGTGGCCCATAGGGCTCAGGACTGCGGAAAGCGAGGGAGGATGTCGATCAAAGCGATTGATTCGGCCGGGCTCGACTTGGACCGGGTCGAGGAAGCACTGGCACGGGATCTGACATTCCCGGCCCGCTGGTACTCCGATCCCGACATATACGCGTTCGAGCTCGAGCACATCTTCAAGCGGTCCTGGCAGTACGCGGGGCCGCTCCAGCGGCTGGCCGAGCACGGAGACTGCATCGTCAGCCAGGCGGGCCTGGTTCCGATCGTGGTGACTCGCGGTGCTGACGGCGAGCTGCACGGCTTCGTCAACGTCTGCCGGCACCGTGCCTTCCCGGTCGTGACCGAGGACTGCAACCGCAAGTTGTTGCAGTGTGGCTATCACGCCTGGACGTACAACCTCGACGGCTCCCTGCACAAGGCTCCGCGCAGCGAGCGCGAGGCCGAGTTCGACAAGTCAGACTTCTGCTTGCTCCCGGTCTCGGTCGAGACTTGGAACGAGTTCGTTTTCGTCAACCCGGACCCCGACGCGACCCCGCTTCGCGAGGCGATCCCCGAGTTCGAGCCGCTGGCACGCGAACGTGGCCTTGACTTCACCGGCTACGAGTACCACGGCCGGAACACTTACGAGATCCCCGCCAACTGGAAGGTGTGGGTCGAGAACGCGAGCGAGTGTTACCACTGCCCGACTGTGCACACGCACAGCTTTAGCGACGCATTCGTCGACGATGCCGACGTGTACGAGTACGTCGATGGCGATCGCGTGCTTGGGCAGTTCACTCGATACAACGAGCGCGCCAAGCGCTACCCGGCGACGCCGCGGGACGAGGCGATCCAGTTCCGCTACACGTACATCTGGCCGGTGACAACGCTCGTGCAGGACGACTACGCCGGCTTTCCCGGCACGATCGTGCCTACCGGACCGGAGAGCTGTCGCTTCATCGCCGACATGTACGTGCATCCGGACTGCGAGCAAAGCGTGCTCGCCGAGCGGCTGGAGATGTGGAACGCCACGCTGGAGGAGGACGCCGAGGTGGTGCGGCTCCAGCAGCCCGGGCTGCGCTCGCAGATGGTGCCAAATGGCCGCCTGATGCCCGCCAGCGAGAGTGCGATCTCCCGTTTTCACCGGATGGTCTTCGAATCGTTCGCAGAGGTCCTGAACGGCGAGTAGCGGCGCAGCGCGCGCCGCGCTAACAGCTACGACCCACGCGGTACGGGCGGACGATCGCGTCCGCCGGTTCGCGCCCCGCCAGCACCGCCGCCACCGCCTCGCCCGCGCGACGATATGGAGCCGTCGCCGATTGCGGCGAGAACCAGGCGGCGTGCGGGTTGATCAGCGTTCGCGGCCAGCTGAGTTCGGGCTGGTCGGGAGCCGGGGGCTCGCGCGGCAGCACATCGATCGCACAGCCGGCCAACCGCCCACGCCGCAGCGCCTCGCCGAGCGCATCGTGATCCACCAGCTCTGCTCTGGCACAGTTGACCAGGTAGCCGCCGGGGCCCATCGCAGCGAGCTGTTTGGCGCCGATCATCCCCCGGGTCCGAGCCGTGAGCGGCGCGTGCAGGGTGACCACGTCGGCGACGTCCAGCAGCTCGGCCAACGAGGTGAGCTGAAGCCCCGGCAGGTCCGAAGTCTGAACCGCGGGGTCGGCGGCGAGCACGGACATCTCGAGCGCGAGCGCGCGTCGGGCGACCTCGCGCCCGATGCGACCGAGACCGACGACTCCGAGCACCGCGCCCGCGACCCGGCGGGGCGCTGCGCGTGCGTAGTCCCACTCGCCGTCGTGCACAGAACGATCCAGGAACGTGACGCCTCGCAGCAGGTCGAGCACGAACGCGATCGCATGCTCGGCCACCTCCTGGTCGCAATAGCCCGGACAATGCGTCGCCCACGCGCCTGCCCCGGCGATCGCCTCTAGGTCGAGATGGTCAAAGCCGGCGGAGGTGGCGGCGACGATCTGGAGATCCGGCAGGCCGGCGAGCTGGTCCGCGCCAACCGGCACCTCCGGTGGGACGAGCACGGCCACGATTCCACCTCCCCTGGGGAGGTGTCTCGCGTGAACGAGGTCGAGCCTTGGCAGGCGGGCCAGGGCGGCCGCGACCGGCTCGAGCGTCGCGAGCGGATCAACGAGGACGACCTGTCGCGTCCCGCTCACGCCTGCGCCCGGCCCGGCGCCTGCCTGGATCGGCTCTCGCCGCCGTCGGCCTCGACCTCGGCGCGTACGGCCAGCGTCCCCTCGAGCACTGCCTCCTCGATCGTGCGCGGCCCCAGGACGTCGCCGGCGCGGATCGCTCCCGGGTGGCTTTCGAGCTCTGACCAAAGCTCGTCCGCCGGCACCCGGCCCTGGGCGAGCACCAGCGTCGCAATCGCCGGCAGCGCCTGTGGTCGCTCCGAGAACACGTGGGTCAGCACCAGCTCGCCGGGATTGGGCGAAAGCGACATGTGATGCAGGATCGTCACCCCGAGTTCATCGAGCCGCGCGAGGTACAGGTTGCGCTGGTACTGGTGCAGCGTCTCGCCGGGCATCGGCGCCGCACACGCCAGCATGACCTCGACCCCGGACAGCGCCAGCCGCTCAGCGGCGTCGAGACCATCCCATCCGCCGCCCCAGTCGGCGATCAGCGCCGGTCCGCGGACCTGTGCGGGGTCCTGGATCGCCTCCCACGCTTGGCGCACGAGGAAGGGTGGG
>JBKQJQ010000307.1:0-4997 GCA_052147875.1 Solirubrobacteraceae bacterium
GCGTCATCGCCTCGGGACCGAGGCTGAACAAGTCGCGCGACGCCTGCGCATTGCGGGCGAGGTTTGCATGCGTCAGCTCGGCTCCCTTGGGCGTGCCGGTCGTCCCCGACGTGTAGAGGATCACGGCCGTGTCGTTGTCGTCGACGTTGGCAACCTCCGTGACCGCCTCGGCGGCGCCGACCTGGTGCTCGAACTCCCCCACCTTGACGAGAATGCACTCGGCGCCGGCCTGTTCGGTGCCCGCCTGCGCGTCCTCGGCGAAGCCATCCCAGGCGAACAGGAGCTTCGCCCCCGAGTCCTTCAGATAGAACGCGACCTCGCGCTTGCGAAGCAGGACGTTCATCGGGACGACGATCCCCCCAGCCCGAAGCACCCCGTAATAGACGACTGGGAAGTACGGGACGTTGGGCAGCATGATCCCGACCCGGTCGCCGGGCTCGAAGCGGTGGTCGAGCAGCAGTCCGGCGATATGGGCGCTGGCACCGTCGAGCTGTGAGTAGGTCAACGCGATCTCGTCGAGCCTGATCGCGACGTGATCGCCGTCGCGCGCAGCGGACTCGGTCAGAATCGAAGCTAGGTTCATCGAGCTGGTCAGCTGCCGCTGAAGTTCGCCGGGCGCTTCTCCACGAACGCCAGCACGCCCTCGACGAAATCCTGCGACGCCGCGCGCTCCTGCTGGAGAGTGGCCTCGAGTTCGAGCAGGTCCTCGAAACCGTCATACGCGCGAGCGTTGATCGTTCGCTTGATCGACGCGTACGAGCCCGGCGGACCGGCAGCGAGGCGGGCTGCGATCTCGCTGACCCGCTGGGCGAGCTGGTCGTCGTCTACCACCTCGTTGATCATGTTCCAGCTCAGCGCCCGTTCGGCGGCGACCCGCTCACCGAGGTAGGCGATCTCGAACGCCCGTGCGTGTCCGGCCCTGGCGACCAGGCTCTGCGAGGCGCCGCCATCGAGTCCGAGGCCGATGTTCACGAACGCGAGCAGGAAGTACGCCGACCGCGCCGCGATGATCAGATCGGCAGCTAGCGCCAGCGAGCAGCCGATGCCCACCGCCGGCCCGTTGACGGCCGCGATCACCGGCTTCGGAATCGTCCGCACTCGCAGGATCAGCGGGTTGTAGACCTCTCGCAGCGCCGAGTCCACTCTCGGCGCTCCGTCGGCGGTCAGCTCGCGGTCAGCTTTCAGGTCGGCCCCGGACGAGAATGCGCGGCCGGCGCCCGTGAGCACGATCGTCCGAACCTCGGGATCCGTTGCCACCTCGTCGAGCGCCTCGCTCATCTCGCGCCCGAGCTGCTGGGTCCACGCGTTGAGCGCGTCGGGGCGGTTCATCACGATCGTCGCGACCCGCTCCGATCGCTTCAGCTGCACCGTTTCGAGGTTCACCACGCTCATCGCTGGCTGCCGGACAATAGCGCTGACCGCCACGGCGAACACCTTTGCGCGAACATGTGCCGCTGTCGATGGAGTTGGTGCCGAAGACGATCACGAGGCCGGTCGGCCGCCTTGGAGCTGCCGCGCAGAACGCGCTGGAGGTCGCGCGATTCGGCGGGCTGACAACCGACGAGCAGCCGTCGCCGTACGAGATCGCCGCCGAACATCGCGTCTACAAGCTGCGCCACTATTACTCGCCGGATGACTCGCGCGCCGCCCAATCCGGCAGCCGGACGACTCGAGCGCGGCCCGAACATGCGAGGCGGGATGCCGAGCGGGCCGCAAGCTCGAGCGGAAGCCGAGCGGGCGGCAGGCGCGAGGACGCAGGGCCGCCCGTGCTTCTAGTGCCGCCGATGATGCTCGCGGCAGAGATCTACGACGTCTCGCCGGCGACCAGCGCGGTCACGATCCTGCGCGACCACGGTGCCGACCCGTGGGTGGTCGACTTCGGCATCCCGGAGCGCGAGGAGGGAGGATTGGAGCGGACGCTCGCCGACCACGTGATCGCGATCTCCGATGCCGTCGACAAGGTCAGGCTCCGGACGGGGCGCGATGTCCACCTCGGCGGCTACTCGCAGGGCGGGATGTTCTGCTACCAGACTGCCGCCTACCGCCGCAACGAGGGCATCAGTTCGCTGATCACGTTCGGCAGCTCGGTTGACACGCGGCACGGGATGCCGTTCGGGATTCCCGAGCAGCTCGCGTCGGGAGCCGCCAACCTGCTCGCCGACCGCGTGTTTCGGGGTTGGGCGTTCCCCGCCTGGGCAAGCCGGACCAGCTTCCGGCTACTGGACCCGGTCAAGTCGGCGCGCAACCAGATGGAGTTCATCCTCCAGCTCCACGATCGCGAGGCGCTGTTGCGACGGGAGGGCCAGCGACGCTTCCTCGAAGCCGACGGCTGGGTGGCATGGCCCGGCCCTGCACTGGCCGATTTCCTGCAGCAGTTCATCGCCCACAACCGGATGCTCGAGGGCGGATTCGTGATCCGCGACCGGCTGCTCAGCCTTGCCGACCTCGCCTGCCCGATCCTGTCGGTGGTCGGGACGGTCGACGAGATCGCGCCGGCCCGTGGCGTCCGCGCGATCCGCTTCGCGGCACCGCGCGCCGACGTGTATGAGCTGGCGCTCCACGCGGGCCATTTCGGCCTCGTCGTCGGCTCGACCTCGAATACCGCCACCTGGCCGACCGTCGCCGGCTGGGCCCGGTGGTGCGACGGAGAGGGCGAACTCCCCGAGCAGGTCAACGAGGTTCCAGACGACCCCGAGGCCCAGCTCGAGCCGGAGGTTCGCAACCGGGTCGGCTACGGGCTCGAGCTGGCCGGCGGGGTCAGCCTCGGCGTCGCACGATCGATCGCGCTGGCCGCCCGGCGGACCGCCCGGGGGATGCGCGAGCTGACGATCGAGGCCGCGAGCCAGCTGCCGCGGCTCGCACGGCTCGAGCAGGTCCAGCCGAGCACCCGGATCTCGCTCGGACTGCTCGTCGCGGAACGCACCCGGAGGGCACCGGACGAGACGTTCTTCCTGTTCGAGGACCGCGCCTACAGCGCCCGCGAGGTCGGCGAACGAATCGACAATATTGTCCGCGGCCTGATCTCGATCGGGGTCCGTCAGGGCGAGCACGTCGGCGTGCTGATGGGGCCGCGGCCGAGCTCGCTGGCGCTGGTCGTTGCGCTCAATCGGCTCGGTGTCGTGTCCGTACTGCTGCGGCCCGACGGCGAGCTCGCCCGCGAGGCGGCGCTGGGCCACGTACAGCGGGTGATCGCCGACCCCGAGCGCGCCGCGCAGGCGGCGGGGCTCGCCACCCTTCACACGTTCGTGCTCGGCGGCGGCGGCGCCGCGCGCGACCTCGGTCTCGAGCTGACGACCGACATGGAGCAGATCGATCCGCGCAACGTCCGACTCCCCAAGTGGTATCGGCCAAACCCGGGGCGGGCGGGCGATCTGGCATTCGTCACCTTCACCGGGCACGGCGAGGCAACGCGGATGAGCCGGATCACCAACCGCCGCTGGATCACGTCGGCATTTGGGACGGCATCGTCGGCCGCGCTATCGACCGCCGACACCGTGTACAGCGTGACGCCGCTCTATCACCCGTCCGGGCTGATGATGAGCGTCGGCGGCGCGATCGCCGGTGGCGCGCGGCTTGCGATGGCGACGCGCTTTGATCCGTCGACCTTCTGGCAGGAGGTGAGGCGCTACGGGGTGACGGTCGCGACGTACACCTGGACGCTGCTCCACGATCTCGTCTCGGCTCCGCCAGAGCCGGGCGAGCGGCACCACCCGGTTCGCCTGTTCATGGGCTCCGGGATGCCGCGCGGCCTGTGGCGGCGGGTCGAGCGGCGCTTCGCTCCGGCCCGCGTGCTCGAGTTCTACGCATCTACCGAGACCGGCGCGGTGCTCGTCAACCTCCGCGACGCCAAGCCCGGCTCGATGGGCCGCCCGCTTCCGGGCAGCGCCGAGGTGCGGATTGCCGCCTATGACATCGAGGCCGGTCAGCTGGTGCTAGGTGACGGCGGCTTCGTGCGCCAATGCGCGACCGACGAGGTCGGGATGCTGCTCGCCCGCTCACGGCCGGACGCCGGGATCGCAACGATCGCGCTGCGCGGCGTGTTCGCCCGCGAAGACGCCTGGCTTGCGACGGCCGATCTGTTTCGGCGCGACTCGGACGGCGACTACTGGCGACTGGCCGGCGTCGCCGAGGTGATCCGCTCGGCAGTGGGTCCGGTGTTCACCGCTCCGATCCGCGATGCGCTCGCCGACCTGCCGGCCATCGATCTGGCGGTCGCATACGGCATCGCAGGGCGAAAGGGCGACGAGCTCGCGGTCGCCGCGGTGACGCTCGAGCCCGGCGCCGACCTCGACGCGCGCGAGCTGACCGCCGCGCTCGGCGTGCTCGAGCGCGGCCAGCGGCCGACGCTTGTCCGCGTCGTCGATGAGATTCCCGTCACCACGTGGTACCGGCCAATCACAGGGTCACTGCGCGACGAGGGCGTTCCGGACGAGAGCGACCCGCTGCCGGTTTTCTACCGCGGTCCGCGGGCGGACGGGTATCGGAGGCTCACGGCTGCCGACCGCCGGCGTCTGGCGGCGAGCGCCGCTAGCGGCGCGACCAATTCGGCGCGCCGCGCCTATCAGGCGGGAAGCGACTCGCCCGAGTAGAGCTTGTGCACGATGACCGCGCCGGGTGGCGCGGCGTTGATGCACAGCTCACACAGCACGCACTCGTCGAGGTTGCGCTGCACGACCTCGAGCCCGTCTTCGCCGACCCTGAAGATGTCGACCGGGCAGACCTCGGCGAGCTTTCGCGCCAGCTCGGGGTCGGCGGCGACCGTGGCATCGACCTCGACGTCGATGAACGTGCCCGCCATCAGATCCGCTCCCTGACCATCGTGGGGATGTCCTCGATCCGCTCGGCGACCCTGATCCCGGCGGCGCCGAGGCGGGCGATCTTCTCGCTCGCCGTGTCCTCCTTGCCCTCGACGATCGTGCCCGCGTGGCCGAAGCTCATGCCGGGCATCTCGTCCATGAAGCGGCCGGCCATGAACGCGACGATCGGCAGCCGCGAGT
>JBKQJQ010000308.1:0-13816 GCA_052147875.1 Solirubrobacteraceae bacterium
GGCCGGATAGACCCACGCGCGCGCCGAGTAGCTGCGGGTCGCGGGCGCGAACACGAGCCTGTCGATGTACTGCTCGGCGTCGCCGCGGTCCTGAGCGTTGTCGAGCAGCGTGTTGGTCCCGTATGGGTTGCGCTTGAACGGATCGTCGCCCGTCGTGCGCTCGAACACCCAGGTGATCGAGTTGCGCGTCAGGTTGGTTCCAGACAGCGCTCGCGCGACCATCACCGGCGGACGGAGCAGCTGGCGGACATGGACGCCCGGGATTTCGATCTCGCGAAAGCCGCCGGGGCCGCCGAGCCCGACCTTCGGCTGCAGGACCTTGTCGATCGTCACGCGGACGGTCAAGACGTGGTGGAGGTTGACGCGGATCGTCGTCCAGCCGGGACCGACCGCGGAGTGGATCCCATTGACGTCGACCTCCTTGACGACGCCATGTGAGTCACTCAGCGGGTAGACCCGCACGTAGGGGACGTCGCGCGGCGCGTTGAACGTGATCTGGATCCAGCGGTCGTAGACCGGGAGATAGCGGTCGGCGACCCACGAGGTCGACAGCGAGCCATCGAAGGCCGCGATCGGTGCGTGCTCTGGGAACTGCAGCTCGCCCGCCTGCGTCGGCGCGACAATCGACCGCGCGCCTTCGAGCACCGCCACGGTCTGGGCGTTGGTGCCGTCCTTTACAAACGGGTTGATGTCGGCGGCGTTGGTCGGCAGCGGCTGGTCGGCGGCGAGCGTCGGACCGAGGTTCTGCTGCGTCGACTGGGGCAGGAACTCGCGCCGGCGATTGGAGTCGGTGATCACGATCTGGGCGCCACGCGCCGCCTGCGCCCGCATCGCCTGGGTCGAGAGGTCGCCGGCGTAGAAGATCGGCGCCTTGGCAGGCAGGCCGCCGAACGCAGCCAGGTCGGCGAGCCCCTCGGCGCCGCCATCGACGATCGTTGACGGACTGAGCGGATCGACGTGAACCAGACCGCGCCCGCCGGAGGTGTCGTAGCGGCGCACCTCGGGCAGCGACACGCCTGGAGAAATGTCGCCGGCGGCAGCCGGGAGTCGCCTGACCGGCCCGTAGCTGTCAGACGGCGTCGGACCGAGCTGCTCCGACAACACGCCCGCCGCCGCCGCGGGGTCGATCGCTCCGCTGCGCGAGATGTCGTCGTCGGCGCCGGTGATCACGGCACCCACCCCCATCAGCGACAGCAGCGGCTTGAGCTGGCCGGGGACCAGGCGCCGCTGCTGGACGAGGTCGTCGACGGTCGTCAGGAGATCGACCGCGTGCAGGTCCGAGTACGGGGTCTCGTAGCGGACCGCGACCGGCTTGCTCGTGAGCCGCGGCAGGATCGCATCGAGCGTCCCGCCCCAGGTGTAGTAGGCGAAGATCTGGCCGGGCAGCACGAGCGCGCGCGTGTTGGCCGGCAGCGTGCGGTCAAGGCCCTTGCCTGCCTCCGTCCAGGCGCTCGGAATGTGCTTGTACTCTAGCTGCGTGTCGATCGCGTCGCCGCGAATCAGCGGCAACGAGGCGAGCACCAGCAGCGCCAGCAGCGCGATCCCGGCCCCAGCGAGCGCCGGCTTGCGGATCGGGACGTTGCGCAGCCGGGCCAGGTAGCCCTGGAGCTGCGCGGCCGCGAGCCCCAGCAGCCCAGCGAGCCCGACCGCGACCAGCGGCGCCGCCTTGTTGGTCGTTCGCGCGAAGCGCAGGACGAAGACGCGGTCATAGACCCACAGCATCGCGCTGCGCAGCGGCGTCCCGGCCGGGAAGCCGGCCGTCATGATCACAACGCCGACGATCACCAGCAGCAGCAGCAGCGGCGCGTAGCTGGTCCGGCGTGCGCGGACGTAGCCGGCCAGCGCCAGCGCCGGCAACAGCAGCGAGGCGCCGACCACGAACGGGTTGAACAGCAGCGTGCCGCCGTCGGAGAAGAACGGACGCGTGATCCCGTAGCCGACCCCGATGTACGACGTCCAGTAGCCCATCAGGCGCAGCGATTCGGTGATGCTGTTGGTGGCCCAGATCGAACTCGGCTGCTCGGTGAACTGGAGGAAGTCGATCCCGTACTTGACGTGCACCAGCAACGGCGCGATCCACCACAGCGATGCCAGCACCCCGAGGCCGCCGGCGCGGACCAGGAAGCCGAGCGAGTCGCGCCAGCGCACGGTCCCGATCGCCGGTTCGTAGAGCAGCAGCACCAGCGGCCCGACAAGCATCCAGGCGACCACTGCGGCGTTCACCCCGCCCCCGGTCGAGGTGAGGATCAGCGCGAACGCCGCCGCCCACCACCACCCCGCGATGCTACGCCAGCCTCGGGATGTCCTGATGCCCTGGTGGGTGATCAGCAACAGCCACGGCAGCGCCGCGTAACCGAGCAGCGTGATCGTCGTGCGTGCGGTGAACACGGTCACGTACGGATTCAGCAGGTAGAACGCGGTCGCGACGACGTGGACGGTCCCCCGCGGCCGGCCGACGAGCACGTCGAGCAGCTTCAGCATCCCCCAGACGGCGAGGAAGAACATCAACGCAAGCCACAGCCGCTGCACGACCCAGGGCCCGATCCCGAGCGAGTGCAGCAGCGCGAAGAATGGACCCATCGGCCACAGATAGCCGCTGTACTGGGCGCTATGGACCTCGCCGAGGTCAGTCGTCGGCGTCCACGCCGACGCGACCTGACTCAGAAACCGGACCGGGTCGACGTGGAGGTCGATCTTGGTGTCGGCGGTTGCCCAGCCGGGGCGCTGCCAGAACGCCAGCGCGAGCGAAAACGCCGCAAACAGACATGTGATCGCGCGGTCGCGCGTAAACCTGAACTTCACTTCGTGGTTCCGGATCTCATCCAGTCGCGCTCACCGGCGGCACGAGCTGCGTTACCCGCTCCTGCGCGAGCCGGTTGAGCGCGGGATCGATATGCGCTGAGATCACCTCGAGCGACAACCAGTCCTCGGGATTCTGGGGCTCGCGGCTGACGACCCGCTTGGCGATCGCAAGTGCCGCGGCGCGGTCGCCCGCGTGCAGCGCGACTTCGGCCCGCAGCAGCTCGAGGTACTGGTCCGGGTTCAGGACCTCGGCGTCGTCGAGCGTCTGGTCGTCGGCCCGCGCCTGGCTCTGGCTGATTGACGTCGCCAGACCGACCAGCGAGCCGACCTTGTCTTCGTCGTGGGAGCTCCGCACGCCGAGCGCGAACCACGCACACGCGGCGAGCGCAAGCGTGATCAGCAGAGCGCGCAGGAGGAACACTGCGGCATCATCCCGCATCTGCGCCCGCGGGCCCGCCAGCAGGCTCGGGCGCAGCGCGAATGTCCCGTACTGCGATCAGGCTTCCTTGAGCGCGCTCCCAGGCGCGACGACGGATCGACTCGGGCGCCGCCCGGCGCTCGACGGGCTGCGCGCGGTCGCGATCCTGTTCGTGCTGTTGCACCACACCGCCGCCTTCCTGACCCCGTCGCTGGCGGCGAGCCTGTTCCCGGGCGGGTTTCTCGGCGTCGACCTGTTCATGGTTCTAAGCGGCTTTCTGATCACGACGCTGCTGCTCGAGCGTCGCGACCGCGAGCGGCGCCCGATCGGGACCTTTTACCTGCGGCGGGTGCTGCGGCTGATCCCGGCCCTCGTGCTCCTGCTGCTGGCCAACCTGCTGTACGCGGTGATCGTCGGACGGGGCGTCGCGGATGCGCTGCGCTCGATAGGTGTCGTGATGCTGTACGTGACCAACTGGGCCGAGTTGGCGGGGATCTCGATCTCGAACTATGTCACCCACCTGTGGTCGGTGGCGATCGAGGAGCAGTTCTATCTCGTCTGGCCGCTGCTGCTGTTCGTCGCGCTGCGGCTGCTCGGGGCGCCGCGGCGCGTGATCTGGGTGGCGATCGCGATCGCGATCGCCGCGGCGGTCTGGCGGGCGATCCTGTTCGAGTCGGGCGACCCGTGGCTGCGGCTCTACCTGCGGACCGACACGCGCGCCGACTCGCTCGCGATCGGGGCGCTGCTGGCGCTGATTGGTCGCGACCGCGTTTGGGTTGCGTTGCCTGGCGGGGCCCGCTCCGGAGTCGCGGCAGCCGCGCTCATCGCGCTGGTCGCTGCGGCGGCGCTGATCCAGCCCTACGCCCCGTTCCTGTACCTCGGCGGCTTCACGCTGGTCGCGATCGTCGCCGCGATCCTGATCGCGTGCGTGCTCGACGGCCGCGGCCCGGTGGCGCGCGCCCTGTCGCTGCGGCCGGTCGTCTGGATCGGCGTGCTGTCGTACTCGCTGTACCTGTGGCACTTCGGGATCTTCCAGATCGTCGCCTCGGACACCAGCTCGTGGAGCGCCCCGCCCCGCGTCGTCTTGGCCTGGGGGCTGACGTTCGCGGTCGCATTCGCCTCCTACCGGGTGGTCGAGCTGCCGGCGCTGAGGCTCAAGCGGCGGTTGGGCCGCGCGGCTCCGGAGGAGCGCCGTGCGCCGCAGCCCCGCGAGGCGATGCTGTGACCGCGATATAGGTCCATTCGTCGTGCATCGCGGCCCCGACCAGCCGTCGGGTCGGGAGCACCCGCCCGAGCGCGTTGGCCAGCGCCGCGGCCGCGCCGCCGCGGTCGGCGAAGCCCGCCAGCCAGTAGCCGAGCGTGAACACGCGCACGTACGGCCGCTCGCCCTCGATTGCCAGCCCGTGCGCTGTCAGCAGCTTCCGGATCGTCGCCCGCGGCACCAGGCAGCGGTGCGCGAGCAGGTAACTCCACCATCTGGCTCCCGCTAACCGTGCCGTCGGCGAGCTCGGGTCGGGGGTCGTCAACAGGAGCACGCCGCCCGGGGCGAGCAGCTCGGCGCATCGCTCCAGGGCCGCGACGGGATCGTCGAGGTGCTCGAACACGTCGGTCATCACGATTGCATCGAAGGATGCGGGACTCAGATCGACGGTCTCGAGGCTCGCCTCGAGCACCGGCGCACCGAGAGCGTGGCGCGTGTGCCGCACGCCTGCGCTCGACAACTCGACTCCAAGCGCGTCGTAGCCGCGGCGGCGAGCCTCGTCGAGCATCAGCCCGTACGAGCTGCCGACATCGAGCAGGCGCCGGCCGCCGGCGTAAGCCGCGAGTAGGTCGAGCAGGCGCCGCGCCGTCTGCCGGCGGCCCTCCTCCTCGCGCAGGTACTCGACGTCGCTCATCTGCCGGTACAGCTCCTGGAGCGCGTCGCCGGCGGGCAGCGACGGCTGCTGGACTGTGCCGCAACCCAGGCAGCGGTACAGGTCGCCGTGCATGCCGCGCCCGTGCACGGCCGGAGCGAACCCGTCGGGTGTCGGCGTGACGGCCGTTCCGCGGTAGCGCAGCTCAAGTGGTCCCGCGCAGATGCAGCAGCGATCCATCGGCGGAGCCTAGAACGTGCGCCCTTACCCTTACGCGATGCCAGACCGCGGCGCGCGCGCCTCCTTCCTGCGAGCGGCGGGCGCCGGGTCGCTCGTCGCGCTCGTGCTGGACCTGCTGATGCTGTCCGGCGGGCGTCTCAGCCTGTGGCAGCGGGAGGGCCTGCTGGGCTCGTTCTACGACGCCCAGGGCCGTGCCTTCCTGCACGGCCACCTGTACGTCCCGCCGGCTGCTGCCAGCTTCGAGGGGTTCGTGATCAACGGCAGGACGTACCTCTACTTCGGCCCGTTCCCGGCGCTCCTGCGACTCCCGATCCTGCTGATCACGCACGCGCTCGACGGCCGGATGACGCAGCTTTCGATGCTGCTGGCGCTGATCGTCCTGATGGTTGGCGGGACCGCCGCGCAGTGGCGGATCCGGGAGCTGATCCGGCCCGGAGCGCCGCTCGGACGCGGTGAGCGGGCCGGGGCGTTCCTGCTCGCGCTGGCGCTCGGCGCGGGCGGCGTGACCCTGTTCCTGCTCAGCTGGCCGGTCGTCTATCACGAGGCCGAACTGTGGGGCGCGGCGCTGAGCGTGGCGGCGATCGCGGCCGTGCTGGGGGTGATTGCGCGTCCAGACCCGGGACGGATCGCGTGGGCTGGACTGTTGGCGCTGCTCGCCGTGCAGGCGCGCGTGTCCGTCGGGCTGGGGCCGATCGTCGCGCTCGCGTTGCTCGCGCTTGGAGCGATGGCGCGGCTGGCCTCCGACCGCGGCGTCCTGAGTCGCGTCGCGCGGCCGTTGGCGTCGCTCGGTCCGCCACGCGCCGGGGTCAGCACGGTCGTGGCGCTGGTGGCCGCGTTCGCGATCCCGCTCGGCTCGGCGGTCGCGCTCAACGAGGTCAAGTTCGGCAGCGCCCTGAGCCCGCCGCTCGCCAAGCAGGTCGACACCCGGATCGACCCCGTGCAGCGCGCCTACGTGGCTGCCAACCACGGCGCCATCGATGGCCTGCAGTTCGTGCCGACGACGCTGCTGGCGGCGGTGCGGCCGGACGCGGTCGGCACCATCCGGGCGTTCCCGTTCATCGGGCTTCCGAACAGCCCCCCAACCGTGATCGGCTCAGTCACGTTCAACGCACTGCTGCCGTCGCTGAGTGCGTTCACGTCGATGCCGCTGTTCTGCCTGCTGACGGTGGCCGGGATCTTCGTGCTCGTGCGGCGCGGCATGGTCGTGTTGCTGGGACTGCTGCTCGCGACCGCGGTCGGGTTTGTGCCGGCGCTCGCGTTCGGGTCGACCGCGACGCGGTACCTCGCCGACCTGCTGCCGTGCCTGTGGGTCGGCGCGTGCAGCGGGATGTACGGGCTGCTGTCGGCAGAGCAGGCGCGACGACCGCGTGGCGTGGCGGCCGGGCTGGCGGTCGCCGCGGTGCTGGTCGTGGCGGCGATCCTGATCAACGGCTCGGTCGGCCTCGTTCAGCAGCGGCTGCTGGCGCCCGGCGACACCATGGCCCAGCGGGCCTCTTTCGTCAGCACCCAGGACTCGATCGACAAGTTCCTGGGCCGCTCGCCGCAGGGTGTCTTCTCGGGCGCCGCGCTGCCGGCCGGCGCGCGCGGCACGGTCGGCGACTTGTTCGTGCTCGGTCGCTGCGCGGGGTTGTACGTCGAGAGCTTCGGCGGCAGCTGGCTGCCGATCGAGCGTAGCGCCCGGGCCGGGCTGCACGAGCTGTCCGTCGTGTTCGAGTCCGGGGGACCGCCGCAGGCCCTGCTGACGCTCAGATCCGGCGCGCGCCGCGTGACGGTGATCGTCCGCCAGCGCGGCGGCCGGGCCGCTTTCTCGGTCGCTGTCGGCGGACGGGTGGTCGGGGTCGGCGCGCCGGTGCGCGTCGCAATCGGGCGACCGACGCGCGTCACGGTCTCGATCGACCAGCTCAACGGCCGCTGGGTTCTGTCGGTGGCGATGCCAGGGGCGAGCAACGCGGTGCTTGCGCTGGTTCCGTACGATCGCCGGGCGAGCGTGACGCTCGGCGCCGGCGGCGGCGTGGCGCCGTTTGCCGGCCGCGTCACGGCGGTGCCGGAGCCGACGCCGGTTTGCGACCAGCTCGCTGGCCGTGCCCGCCTGTTCGGCTAGCTAGCGCGGCCGCGCGCGGCGCAGCAACCTCGTCGACGCCAGCGGCTGGCGCTCGGCGCCCTGCGGCCGTGAGTCATCGGCGAACGCGGCGTCGATCTCGGCCTCGATCCCGCGGCGGAAGCTCGCGGCGTCGAACCGGGCAGCGTTGCGCACGCACTCCTCGGGGTCGATCGCCGCGTCGTCGAAGCTCGCGATCGCCTCGGCGAGCTCACGCGAGCCGCCTGAGAAGAAGCGCCCGGTGACGCCGTCGTGGACGGTCTCGAGCGCGCCGCCACCGCGTCGAGCGATCACCGGCCGTCCCGCCGCTTGCGACTCGACGGCCGCGATCCCGAACTCCTCGACCGCGGTGACGATCAGCGCCCGCGCGCTCTGCAGGATGTCGGCGACGGCCGCGTCGGTCAGCCTGCCGGCAAACTGGATCGTCGCGCCGGCGAGTCGCTTCAGCCGCCGCGCGTCGGGCCCGTCGCCCACCACCACCAGGCGGCGACCGAGGGCGTTGAAGGCCGCGATCGCGACATCGATCTGCTTGTGCGGCATCAGCTCGGAGACGACCGCGTAGTGGTCGGCGACCTCGCCGCGGGTGAAGCGCTTAGTGTCAACCGGCGGGTAGACGACGTTCGCCTCGCGCGCGAAGTAGGCGCGGATCCGGGCCTGGGTGGTGAGCGAGTTGGCGATGTAGCGGTCCGTGCGCTGGGCGGCGATCCAGTCCCACTGGCGCCAGCGTCTGAAGGCGCCACGCAGAAACGCCCGCAGCAGCACGTTGCGGCTGCGGGCCAGCGTCTGCTCGCGGTCGTTCCACGCGTAGCGGAACGGGTTGTGGCAGTAGCTGACGTGGATCGTGTGCTCGTCGCAGAGGACGGCATGGGCCCACGCGGACGAGCTCGAGACGACGAGGTCGTACTGCGACAGGTCGAACGACTCGATCGCCGCAGGGTAGAGCGGCAGCAGGGCGCGGAACATCCGTGCCGACGGGTGCAGCGTCTGCAGAAACGAGCTGTGGACGCGACGGCCGGCGAACCGGCCCTCGGTGCCCTTCTCGTCGTAGACCGCGGTGTAGATGTCGGCGTCGGGCCAGATCGCGCACAGCTCGAGAAACACGCGCTCGGCACCGCGCACATCGAGCAGGAAGTCGTGGATCAGCGCCACCCTCGGCGACGCGGCGTGGATGTTGGATTGACTCCCCACGCGCGCAGTCTAAACGCGGCCATAGCCCCTGCGGGGACGGCGGCGGATAGCCTCGCCGACTGTGACCGCACCTGAGACTCCCGTACCTCCGCTGGCTCTGGTGACGGTGTCGCACGAGTCCGAGCGCGAGCTGGCGGCGCTGCTCGATTCCGTCGCGCGCCATCTTCCGACGGCCCAGGTGGTGGTGGTCGACTGCGCGTCGAGCGATCGGAGCGCGCAGGTCGCGCGCGACCGCAGGCTGGTGACGACGATCGAACTCGACGAGAACATCGGCTTTGGCCGCGCCTCGAACGTCGGGCTGGAGGCGGTCCTGGCGCCGGTCACGATGCTCGTAAACCCCGATGTCGAGGTGATCGACGGGTCGCCGCTGACGCTCGCGGCCGAGGCGCTGCGCGCCCCCGAACGGCTGCTCGCGCCGCTGGTCCTGTCGCCCGACGGCTCACGCCAGGACACGGTCCACCCGCTGCCCGCCTCGGCGCCGGACCTGGCCCGGGTGGTGATCTCGCCGACGTTCGCGGGGCCGACGCTCGCGCCCTGGAAGTCCACTAGGCCTCGCCGGGTAGGCTGGGCGGTCGGCTGCGCACTCGCGGCACGGACTCAGACGCTGCGGGGGCTGGGGCCGTTCGACGAGTCGATCTTCCTCTACAGCGAGGACCTTGAGCTCTGCCTGCGCGCCGCCGAGCAGGGGGTCGAGACCTGGTTCTGGCCCGACGTGCGCGTCGTCCACCATCGCGCGCACAGCTCGAACCGGGCCTTCGGGGGAGAGCCGTTCGAGCTCGTCGCACGTGCGCGCCACAATGTCGTCGAGCGCCGCCTGGGGGTGGGCCGCGCCCGACTCGATGACATCGCACAGGCGGTGACGTTCGCCTCGCGCGCCGTCGTCAAGGGCGCGCTCAGGCGTTCCTCAGCGCGCGAGCGCAAGCAGCTCGAGGCGGTCCTGCGACAACGGGAGCCATGAGCCAGCGCCAACAGCTGGTTGCGCTCGGCGCCGGCGTCGCGGTCGTCGCGCTGGCGCTGGCGATCGTTGCGCTCGTCCACGGAGGCCGGCAGCGGACGACATCGACGGTGGCGGTCCAGGCCACGACGACGGCGCCAGCGCCGGTCTCGCCGGGACCGGCGCACACCTCCACGTCGCTCGCCGCGGCGCCCGTCACGCCAGGACCGCCGAGGCAGCCGCCGCCGACGGCTCAGGCATTCGGAGTCAACGTCAACCTGCTGTTCAACGGCGGCACCTATAGCCAGACCCAGATCAACTCGCAGCTGCAGGCGGTCAGGGCGACCGGCGCCACGGTCGCCCGCAGCGACGCGTTCTGGGAGAGCGCCGAGCCCTCCGCACCGGTGCACGGCGTCCACCACTACGACTGGCAGTTCGACGACGAGGTGGCGGGCTCGCTTGCCCAGGACGGCCTGCGGTGGATGCCGATCCTCGACTACACGGCGCCGTGGGCGCAATCGATCGCAGGTCAGGATCACTCGCCCCCCTCCTCGCCGGCCGACTATGCGGCCTACGCGGCCGCATTCGCCGCCCGCTACGGCCCCGCGGGATCGTTCTGGCATGCGCATCCCTCGTTGACGCCAGAACCGGTTCAGACGTTCGAGATCTGGAACGAGCCCGACAACGCCCAGTTCTGGACGCCGGCACCGAACGCCGCCGCGTACGCCGAGCTCTACGAGCAGGCACGCGACGCGATCCTGGCGGCTGACCCCACCGGTCGGGTGCTGATCGGCGGGCTGACAAGCCCCGGCACCTTCCTGCCGGCGATGCTCGCCGCTGACCCGGAGCTCCGCGGTCACATCGACGGGATCGCGATCCACCCGTATGGCGATCCGCTCGTGCTGCTGTCGAAGGTCCGGGCCGCGCGGGCGGCGATCACGTCGTTGCGACTCGGGCCGGTGCCGCTTTACGTGACCGAGTTCGGCTGGACGACCCGGCCCCGTGGCACCGTCGACTACGCGCCCGAGAGCGCGCGGCCTGGGTACCTGGTCGCGACGCTCGGCGCGCTGGGTCATCTCGATTGCGGGGTCGCCGCGGCGCTGCTCTACACCTGGGTGTCACCGGAGAGCGACCCTGCCAACGGCCAGGACTGGTACGGGATCAGCAACCCGCACGGCGGCAGCACGCCCGACGTGGTGGCGTTCACCGCGGGGCTGAAGGCTGCGGCAGCGCCGCGATCGACGATCCGGTTGTGCGGGTGAGCGCTCAGCCGGCCGACTGCGCACAGCGCTGCGCGTTCGACGACTTGCGCTTGCAATGCTCAAGCGCCAGCGCGCCCTTGGTGAACGCTGCCAGGGCGGGCTTGGTGAACACCCTCCCGTACGACGTCTGCCCGATCAGCCCGGCGAACGCGAAGTCCTGCGCGCCGTAGATCTCGACGCTGATCCACGTGTAGTAGTAGAAGCTCTGCAACCTCAGTCTCCGCCGGTTGGCACCCAGCATCGGCAGCAGCTGCGAGATGTTGTGCGCCTGGCCGGCTTGGGTCGTGTCGAAGTCGTAGGCATCGGGCGTCTCGCCCAGCGCCGACGGCCAGCTCAGCTCGCTGGCGATCAGCGGCGTTCTGCCGTCGTGGAACCGGTCGAGCACGCGGCGCATCAGCTTCAGATACAGGATCACGTTGGCGGGCTGCTTCGTGAACGCGTTGACCGACGCGATGTCGAACCAGTCGCGGAAGCCCGGGACCTTGTAAAGCTGTCCGATCGACTGCCAGGCGAAGTTGGTCAGCGCACCCAGCACTACCTTCGCCCCGGGATCGGCGAGCTTGATCGCGTCGTGCGCGGCATGGAGCAGCGCGGCGTAGCTCGAGGCGAACGGCTGGCCCCAGTAGTAGCTCAGGTTCTCCTCGTTCCAGATCTGCCACATCCGGATCGGCATCCGGGGCAACCGCGGGTGCGAACTCCAGAAGCTTCCGTGCGGTCCGTAGCGGTCGACCAGCGCCGTCGCGTAGGCCGCAAACGGGGCCGGGTTAGCCGGATAGTCGACCCCGTTTGGATTGTCGACCGCGTCCCAGCTCGGGGCATACAGGATCGTCGGCAGCAACGTCACGCCACGCTGAGCTGCCAACTCGACGAACTGGTCAGTCTGGCTGAAGTTGGTCGGCACACCGCTCACATCCGTGAACTGAGACTGCTGGCTCGCCGGGACGGCCGCCATCGACTGATAGGGCTGCGCCTTGGCCCAGTCGAACGCGACACGCACGCTGCCCACGCCGGCGGCGACCATGCTGTCGAACTGCCGGGCGAGGTTGAGGCCGGACGTCGATGGGTCGAGCATCGGTCCGTCGGCGTCGACGCCGACGAACGTCGATGGAACGCCGATGCTGGCGACGTGCGCAGGTGCAACTGCGTGGGCCGACGCCGATGCCGAAACCGCAACCGCGGATCCGGTCAGCACGAGCGCCGCCAGGCCCGCGATCAGTCGGCCCGTTCTCCGCCTAAGCACGCCTGGATCTGACTCTTATCAGCAACCCGGAGGCCATCAGGGTAAGACCGACCCCAACCACTGTCCAGAGATCAAGCCCGGTGTAGGGCAGCGTCTTGGCGCTGCTGGACGCGGCGGTCGCAACCGGGGTCGAGGTCGTATCGCTGCCGGCGGTCGCGGTGGCCGGCGCGGTCGCGGGGGTCGTGCTCGTGGCCGCCGGGGTGGTCACCGGCGCCGAGGTGGTCTGCGTCTGCGTCTGCGTGGTCGAGGCGTGGGTCGTGCTCCCGAACGGATCCGTGTACTGCTGATCGCCGGCGGATCCCCCACCCTGAGCGAGCGCGACCGTCGGTCCCGCGAGTAGCGCGAGCAGGCCGAGAGACACGAGCACGTGGCGCCATCGCATCGCGCGAGTATGACAAGAGGGGCAGCGCGCGGCGGCACCGGAGCCGCGCTCTCGCGTCGCGAGCGCCGGGCGCCTACGCCTCGCCGGCAGCGGGCGCGACCGCTTCGCCGGCACCGGGCGCGACCGCTTCGCCGACCCCCCCGCCAGCCCCTGACCCGACCCACCAAACCGCGCTTTTGCAGGATTTATTGCAGCACCAGGATGTCAGTGCGCGAGCCCGACGCGCCGTGTTAGGGTGCCCTCCGCCTCAACGCCCCAAACCCGTGCCGTCGCCCACGGCGACGCGTTCATGTGCACCGACACGCGGTCGACCGGCCGTGCGCGGATGCCGTCGTGCCGATGACGAGAACCGCCAAGAACCCCACTCTGATCCGCGCGCTGATCGGCATCGCCATCGCGGCGCTGCTGCTGGCGACCAACCTCACCGCGCCGAGCTCCGGCGACCTCCAGTCCCAGATCACGGCCGCCCGCTCAGCGGCGCAATCCCTGCGCGCCCAGATCGCGGCCGACTCAGCGCAGATCGCACGGACCTCCGGCGGCCTGGCACACGCCCGTGCACAGCTCGCCGCGGTGCAGGCGGACGTCAACCGGCGCGTCACGGAGCTGAAGACGGTTCAGAGCTCACTGCTCGCGGCTCGCGACCATCTCGTCGACCTCGAGAACCGGCTCCACATGGCGACCACCGCGCTGGCCGCAAACCTGGTCGCCAACTACGAGGGCAACCAGCCGAACCTGATGTCGGTGATCCTCAGCTCGCACGGGTTCGGTCAGTTGCTCGAACAGGTCAACTTCATGACCCGCGTGGCGCACCAGGACACGCACGTGGTGTCCTGGACGCGCGCCGCGCGGGCCGCCGTCGCGCGCGAAGCTCACGCACTGGGTGTGCTCGAGGCGCGCGACCGCGTGCTTGCCGACCAGATCCTCGCGCGACGCAACCAGGTGGCCGCGCTTGAATCCGCGCTCCTGCACCAGCAGCTGACTGAGCTCGCCAGCCGCTCGCAGGCGGGCGCCGCCTACCGGTCGCTGAACGACAAGCTGCAGACGCTCGAGAAACGGGCCGCCGAGCAGGCCGCCCGCGCCGCCGCGACCGGGAACGCCGGCGTCTCAGGGATCGCGGTCGACACCCACGGCATGGTCCAGCCCCCGCCGGGCGCACCGGCGGCGGTCGACGAGGTGATCGCCGCGGGCAACGCGATCGCGACGCTGCCCTACATCTACGGCGGTGGGCACGCGTCCTTCCATGCCGATGGGTACGACTGCTCGGGCTCTGTGAGCTATGCGCTGGCGGCCGCCGGGCTGGTCAGCTCGCCGATGGTCTCGGGTCAGTTCGAGGACTGGGGCGACCCCGGCCCCGGGAAGTGGATCACGATCTACGCGAACGCCGAGCACGTCTGGATGG
>JBKQJQ010000309.1:0-7390 GCA_052147875.1 Solirubrobacteraceae bacterium
AGCCAAACTCGAGCCTGCTGCGGTCCGGGAACGACTTGAAGCCCTTGACGGTGATCGATTTCAGGTGCACGCGGTGCTCATTTCAACAATCGCGCTTGAGGTCATTTCGACATCGACTCGAGCGCCACCTGCGCCGCTTCCTGCTCGGCGTCCTTCTTGCTGCGGCCGATACCGGAGCCGATCTCGACCCCGTCGATCGTCGCGCGCACCGTGAACGTGCGGTCGTGGGGCGGGCCCTGCTCGTCGATCACCGCGTAGCTGACCAGCTCGCCACGCCTGGCAAGGCGCTCTTGGAGCGCGGACTTGTAGTCGACCGGATTCTCTAGCGCGTCCTCGATCTCGTTCGAGAACGCCTCCACCACCGCCGCCGCAGTCGTCTCGTAGCCGAACTCCAGATAGCAGGCACCGATCACTGCCTCGATCACACTCGCGAGCACCCGCTCGGTCGCGATCAGCGCATCGAGCCCGGGACCGGCGCTGGCAGGAGCCGCCGCCCGCAGGCGCTCGGGCACACCGAGTCGCTCGGCGACCGCTCGGCACGCCCGGCCGGAGACCGCCTGCGCACGGATCTTCGTCAGCCGCCCCGGGCCGAACCGGTCCGCCGCCAAACGCGGGAACAGGTGCGTCGTGACCGCCAACCCAAGCACGCTGTCGCCCAGGAACGCGAGCCGCTCGTAGGAGTCCGCGCGCTGCAAGGTCCAGGACGAATGCGTGAACACGGGCGTCGCGAGCTCTGGCGGCAACTGGTCGAGCAGTGCCTGCAGTGAGCGCGCAGGGGCAGCAGCCTGGCGCTGCGCTTGCGAGTCGCCCCCGGAGCTCACTCAGCGTCGGTGCCTTGGCTCGCGGCGGCCGGCGGGTGCGAGGTCGCAGCGCCGGTGGCGAGCACGAAGTCGACCGCCTGGCCGACGGTCAGGATCTTGGCGGCCTCCTGATCGGAGATCTTCACGCCGTAGGAGTCCTCGAGCTCCTGCACGAGCGTGTAGAGATCAAGCGAGTCGGCTTCGAGATCCTCCCTGAAGCGCGTCGACTCCTGGATCGAGCTCGGATCAACCTCGAGCTCGTCCGACAGGTGCGCGCGAATCAGCGAGAAGACTTGCTCGCGGGTCATCGGCGCCACACCGTAGACGCGCGTCCGGACGGGGCGTCCGAAGCGTTCGCCGGATCGGCGGCCGAACTAGTCATCGCCGTTCTGGGCGCCCACCGGCTGCGGCATGCGCAGTGCGCCGGCCGCCGTCAGCGCCTCGCGGGTGGCGCTGATCACGTCCTCCTCGACGCCCTTCGCCGCGACTTCGATCGCCCGCTGAAAACCGCGCCGGGTAAAGCGCCCGTGCGCAACGACCCCGAGCTGCCGCAGGCCGAGCATGTAAGCCCCGCCGGGCTGTTCAGGGTCGATCTCCTCACGCAGCCGAGCGACGGCGGGGGCCAGTAGCCACCCACCGAGCTTGCCACGAGTCGAGCTCATCGCGGCATCGCGAATCGCTCGCAGGGTCCGCCCCGACACGCCCTCGATCAGTTTCAGCGTGATGTTGCCGGTGAACCCGTCCATCACGATCACGTCGGCGACCCCGTCGGTCACCTGGGTGCCCTCGACGTTGCCGATGAAGTTCATACCGGTGCCGCCCTGGCCTGCGAGCTGGTCGTGAACCGCCACCAGCTCGGGGGTTCCCTTGCCCGGCTCCTCGCCGTTTGACAGCAAGGCGACGCGCGGCGAGCTGACCCCCATCACCGCCTGAGCGAACGCCGATCCCATGTGGGCGAACTGGATCAGGTGCTCGGGGCGGCAGCTGACGTTCGCGCCGACGTCGAGCAGGAGCACCGGCGCGGCGCCCGGCATCGGTACCGGGAGCGCCAGCGCCGGGCGGTAGATCCCACGATCGCGGCGCATGTTGAACAGTCCGGCGGCGAGCGCGGCGCCTGTCGACCCACCGGACACAAGCGCATCCGCGCGACCGTCGGCGACCGCCTTCGCGGCCTGGACGATCGACGCGTCCGGCGTCGATCGGACCGCGAACGCCGGATCGGCGGCCTTGGCGATCGATACGGGTGCGTCGACGATCTCGACTCCGGGCCCGACCGGCCCAATCTCACCCGCCGGACCGAACAGGATCACGCCAATCCCCATCGCCGCCGCGCGGGTGGCTCCTGCTGCAACCTCGGCCGGGCCAAGATCGGCCCCGCCGGCATCAACGGCGACGGTGACCATCGGGTCTCGCGTACTCAGCCGGTGTGCTCGCCGGTGTCGGCGATCACCTCGCGCCCGCGGTAGCTACCGCACACGGGACAGACGCGGTGAGGAAGCCGCGGGCTGTGGCACTGCGGGCACTCGTTATAGGCCGGCGCCTTGATCTTGTGTTGCGAGCGGCGCTGGGTTGTGCGAGCGTGGGATTGCTTTTGCTTCGGGACGGCCATCTGGACGCAGCAGGCTAGCAGCCACCCGGCGGCTAGCCGGCCACGGAGCCCGAGAGCAGCCGCCGCGTCAGCAGTGGGGTGATCTCATCTGCGCGCAGCGGCTGGCCGAACAGATAGCCCTGCGCCAAGTCGATCCCGGCCGCGATCAGGAACGTGATCTGATCCTCGCTCTCGACGCCCTCGGCGATGATCGCAGCGTCGCAGGCACGCGCCAGCTCCACGATCGCGCGGGTCACGGCGACGGCCGTCCCGTCGCCCGGGATTCCCGCCAGCAGTCGGCGGTCGAGCTTGACCGCGTCGAGCTCGAGCTCGTGCAGTCGCGAGAGCGACGAGAAGCCGGCGCCAAAATCGTCGATCGCGAGCGTCACGCCCGCCACTTGCAACTTGGCAAGCTCGGCGCGGACCGCGGTCGCATCGACGTTCCAGGCGGACTCCGTCATTTCGACCATGAACGAGCTCGGCTCGAGCTCCTCGGCCGCCAGCGAGGCCATCAGCCGAGTCGCAAAGCTTGATGTGAGGAGCTGATGCGACGAGACGTTGAGGCTGATCTGCGGCGACAGGCCGGCCTCGCGCCAGCCGCTGGCCTCGCGGCAGGCCGTCTGCACGATCCACTCGACGAGCTGGTCGCCGGCCGCGCTGTGCTCTGCGAGCGTCATGAATGCATCGGGTTTGAGCAGTCCGCGGTCGGGATCGCGCCATCTCAGCAGCGCCTCGATCCCGGCGATCCCGCGTGCACCGCGCAGGCTCCAGATCGGCTGGTAGTGCAGCTCGAACTCGGAGCGCATGATCGCGCGCCGGATCTGCTGCGAGATGCTGGCGCGGCGGGCAAGGATCGTGTCGCCCGTGCGGTGGAACGCCATCTGCCCGCCACCCGCACCCTTGGCCCGGTACATCGCGGCATCCGCGTGGCGGAGCAGCGCTTCGGTGTCGGCCGCGTGATCGGGGTAGACGCTGACACCAATGCTGGCGGTGATCCGCAGTTCGGCACCGGCGACCGCGAACGGCTCGCTCAGCGCTTCGTGGAGCTTGGCGCCGACTGCCTCGGCGGCATGCGCCGGCTCGTCCTCGAGATCGGCGATCACCACTAGGAACTCGTCGCCACCTTGGCGCGCCAGCACGTCGGTGTCGCGAAGCACTCCGCGCAGCCGGGTCGCGACCGCGGTCAGCAGCTGGTCGCCGGCGGCGTGCCCCAGGCGGTCGTTGACGGTCTTGAAGTCGTCGAGATCGATGAACAACAGCGCCACCGCGGCGTCGCCGCGCCGGGCACGCGCCAGCGCGAGGTCGAGCTGTTCCTCAACCAGGACGCGGTTCGGAAGACCGGTCAGCGGGTCGTGATACGCCAGGTATGCCAGCTGCTCCTCACCGCGGCGACGCTCCGAGATGTCGCGCGCGAAGCAGTACATGACCGACTCGTCCTCGTCGGAGCCGTGCACGAGCGTGACCGACAGCTCGACCGGGAGCCGCGAGCCGTCGGCGCGCTGGGCAATCGCCTCGACGCGCAGCTCGAACGGGTTCTCCTCGGGCTGGTCGAACGCCTGCTGGAGCGCGAGCCTGCGGGCCGCGCGGTCCTCGGCAGGGATCAGCAGTTCGGCGAACTCCCGGCCGATCACCTCGCCGCTGATGTAGCCGAAGGTCCGCTCCGCAGCCGCGTTGAACTCGAGGATCCGGCCGTGCGAGTCGAGCCCCAGGACGGCATCGAGCGAGGTTTCGATGATCGCTCGGTGGCGCGCCAGCGCGCCCTCGAGCTGAGCAAGCTGGTAGGAGCTCTCAATCGCCTGCGCCGCATGGGCCGCGACCGCGGTCAGGAAGTCCAGCAGCTGGTCATCCGGGCGCCGACCCGATTCGGGCTCGTCGACCGCGATCACCCCCAGGCGGCGTCCGTCGGTCCCGTCGAGCGTCACGAACAGGGCGTCGTCGGCGAGCCATGCCGAGCCGTCGTCGATGCCGGTCGGCTCGATCCGGGGCGTGTAGACGGCGACCTCGTCGCCCCACTCGATCGACGCCTCGGGGATGAAGAACGCCCCGCGGCGCAGGAAGCGCGGGTCAAGCTGCGGTCGCCAGGTGTCGGCGTGCGTGACGTTGCCGAGCAGGATCGCCCGTGCCCGCTCGTTTCCATGGACCGACTTGACCTCGTACTCGTCGGTCTCCGGGCGATACAGGTTGATCACCACGGTGGCGAACCCGAGCGTCTCCGACACGACGCGCGCGACCGCAGCCAGGAGCTCTGAGAGCCCTGACCCGCTGCGAACGAGCTGTGCGAGCTCAAGCAGGCCGCGCACGTGCGCGGCCGCTGTCGGCTCGCCTCGTTTCGACAACTCCCCAGTGGAGTGCGGCATTCGCTCAGTTGATCGGCGAAAAACGCCGATCCTTAACCAAACTGCCTGATTTTCCCGCTAATTGGCCAGCTTAAGCGTCCGGAGCTAATCGTCGAAGCGGATTTCTGACAGCTTCGCCCAGCGTAGGTCCGGCGAGCTTTCGTGGCGGTGATCGGGTGCCGCGGTGTTCAGATCGGCGCCGCAGACGGCGCATAAACCCGCGCAATCGTCTTTGCACAGGATCTGGGTTGGCAGCGCCAGCGCCAGCGCGTCGCGTGCCCAGCCACTCACATCGAGCATGCCGGCGGGCACATACGGCGACTCCAGGTCATCTCCGCCACCCGGCTGTGAGACCTCGCGTGCCTCGATTTCGAACAGCGGCTCAGCTGGGGCCAGACAGCGCATGCAGGGGCCTGCGACGCGGGCGTCGAAGCGCAGCCGCAGGGCGTAGCCGCCGCCGGTCATCTTTGAGATGTCGAGCGTCGCCGGAGCGCGCGAGGGCTCGACCGCATAGCGCTCGCCACCGAGCTCGAACGGCGCGAGTGTCACCCCAAGCTCGATCCGGCGGCCCTCGCCCGCGGCCAGCCGCAGCTTGGCGAGGTCGAGCACATCAGACATTCGTTTGAGGTTAGTGCTGAGCGGACCGGTTCCCCCGCGAGGGGCCGCGACGGTCATGATTCTGGTGGTGTCGGAATGGTTCTGGTCCTACGGCTTCGCCGACGTGCGCGACAACGTGCTGGTCGGCGCCTACCCGCTCGACGCGAGCGACGTCACCGTCCTGGAGCGGCTCGGTGTCACGCGGATCCTGAACCTGACCGAGGACGATGAGTACGAGCCCGGTCAACGACCCGAGATCGAGAGCGCGCTGGCCGCGGCCGGCATCACTGAGACGCGGCTGATGCTGGTCGACTACGGGCATCTCCCGCCCGAGGCGCTCGAGGAGGCCGTCGAGACGGTCAACCAGTGGCTCGACGCCGGCGAGCGCGCCTACGTTCATTGCCGAGCCGGATGGCAGCGCTCCGCCGCGGTCGCCGCCGGGGTCGTCGCGGTCCGTGATCACCTCGGGATCGAGCAGGCGCTCGAGCTCGTGAGGGCGCGCAAGCCGTCGGCGAATCCGCTCGACCACCAGCGGGAGGACCTGATCCGCTGGTGGAATGGGCGCGGATGAGGCGCCGGGTTACTCGGCGGCGCGCAGACCCCGGTGCGGCGG
Source organism: Solirubrobacteraceae bacterium (assembly GCA_052147875.1). Taxonomy (GTDB): domain Bacteria; phylum Actinomycetota; class Thermoleophilia; order Solirubrobacterales; family Solirubrobacteraceae; genus Palsa-465. The sequence goes on from JBKQJQ010000309.1 coordinate 5,935, forward strand.
CTCGCAGGCGCCGGGGAAGAGGTTACTCGGCGGCGCGCAGGCGCCGGGGCGGCGGCTCGCTTGGCTCCGAATCGAGCCCGAGCTCGAGCGTCAGCTCGGTCGCGTTCACGTTGCGCGCGCTGGTCGTGACGTGCTCGAGCTGCGGCAGCTCGCGTCCATCGGTGACCGCGCCGTGGTCCGCGAACCGTCGCGCCGCCGGCAGCACCCGCGCCTCGTAGGAGCCGACGGTCTCGTTGTAGGCGCGAACAGCACTGTTCAGCCGGCCGCCGAGCGTAGACAGCAGCCCCGACAGCTTGACCAGCCGCGCGTGCAACTCCCGACCGAGCTCCGAGATCGCCTGGGCCGATTCGGCGATGCGCTCCTGCTGCCAGGCGTAGCCGACCGTCCGCAGCAGCGCCAGCAGCGTCGTCGGCGTCGCGATCAGCACCCTCCGCGCCATCGCGTCTTCGATCAGTGCCGGGTCCGCCTCGAGCGCGGCGCCGTACAGATGCTCGCCGGGGAGGAACATGACCACGAAGTCAGGGGCGGTGTCCAGCCCGGCCCAGTAGGCCTTGTCGGCGAGCGACTTGACGTGCTTGCGAAGCAGCCGAGCGTGGTCTTTGAGGTGCGCTTCGCGCTCGGGCTCGTCGCGCGCCTGGTATGCGTCGAGCACGCCCTGCAGGGGCGCCTTGGCGTCGACCACGACCTGCTTGCCGCCGGGCAGCCTGACAATCAGGTCGGGGCGCAGCGTTGTCTCGTCGCCGGCGACCGGCGGCTGCTCGGCGAAGTCACAGTGGCGCACCATGCCGGCCAGCTCGACCACGTTGCGAAGCTGCATCTGACCCCACTGACCGCGCGCGTTGGGCTTGCGCAGCGCCGTCACCAGGGCGCCGGTCTCACTCCGGAGCCGCTCGCCGGTCTCGTTCAACGTCCGCAGCTGTGCTTCGAGTCGGCCGCGCGACTCGCGGCGCTCCTGGTCGAGCCTCGTGAGCTGGCTGTCCACACGACCGAGCTGCTCCTTGAGCGGCGCGACCAACTGCTCGACCGCCTGCTGGCGCTTCTCCAGATCGCCGCTGGCCTGGGTCTGTGCCGCCTGCAGCTGTGCCTTTGACAGCTCGGCCAGCTGCGCCATGCTCGCCTGAAGGGCCTCGGCGCTGAGCGCCCTGAACGACGCCGACAGCCGCTCCTGCGCCTCGTTGACAGTTTCCAGGCGCTCGTGGGCACGCGCGCGCTCGTGCTCGAGGTCGGCCCGCGTCCGGACCAGGTCGAGGTCGAGGTCGACGGCGCGCTGGGTCGCCTGCAGCCCCGCGCGCAGGCGCGGCCGCAGCGCGACGGCAACGATGCCGGCACCAATCAGTACGCCGAGTGCAAGCCAGACCACGTTCATTTGCAGGACCAATCAGGATTGCGCGGGGCGCGGACAGAACCGGTGCGCGAGAATCGGAGCGATGAACATCGTCCGTCGCCGGCTGCGAGT
>JBKQJQ010000310.1:0-4139 GCA_052147875.1 Solirubrobacteraceae bacterium
GCGAGGTGGAGGCGTTCTCGCCCGGCTCCGGTCAAGCGTCCAGTCGATGGCGTCATGAAGACCACTTTTCCGTGTAGTACTTGCGGACCGTGGTGTCTGATGAGCCATAAGACGAGGAGCCGGCGGCACCGCAATGCGCTCGATCGGGGGCGTCATGATTCGCGACCCGCGGGCCGCCCTCAGCCGGCGGCTGCCGTGTCGTCCCGGATCCTGATTGGTTACGCGCGCTGTTCTACCGACCGGCAGATCTCACCGCGCAACGCCAGGCGCTGCATGAGCTCGGCGTGAGCGACGATCGCGTCTATCTCGATCACGGAATGACAGGACGCAACCGCAAACGCCCGGGTCTCGAGCAAGCACTCGCCGCCGTTCGCGAGGGCGACACGCTCGTCGTGCCGAAGCTCGATCGGCTCGCGCGGTCGGTCCTTGACGCGCGGGCGATCGGAGACTCGCTGGCGGCCCGCGGTATCCGCCTGTCGCTTGGTGGGACCGTTTATGACCCGAACGACCCGATGGGCAAGATGTTCTTCAACATTCTCGCGAGGTTCGCGGAGTTTGAGGTTGATCTCCTCCGGATGCGGACCCGGGAAGGGATGGCGATCGCTCGCGCGAACGGCAGGCTCAAAGGAAAGCAGCCGAAGCTCAACTCTCGTCAGCGAGCGCACCTGCTCGGTCTTCACGAATCGGGACAGCACACGATCTCCGAGATCGCAGAACTCTTCTCCGTCAGCCGAGCCACCGTCTATCGAGAGATCGCTCGCGCGCGCCGTCACCCCCCTCCACCGGTCGCAGCAACCCGTCATATTCGAACGCCTCACCGGGCTCCGTCGAGCGTCGCCGGCGGTCCCCAACACCGTACCGACTGAGACCGCGAGCCATCGCTCCTGGCGCGTCCGCTAGTCGACCCTTGAATGAGACGATGGTGGGGCCGGCTGAGGGTGCCGGGGCCTGGTGGTCCGCGTCGGACTGCTATTTCGGCGGTGTGCCTACCTCGCGTGAAGACTCGACCGTGCAGGTGCCCGCGGCGCCGGCAGTGATCTCAGATGCCGCTTCCCAGAAGCTGGGCACGAACTGGTTGACAATGAACTGGTTGCGCGCGCGGGCGCGGACGGTGATGTCGATCTTGTTCGTCGGCACCTGCAGCCGCCAGGCAAGCGGGTAGGTGGCCGTCGCACCGGCTGGCCGGATCGACGGGCGCATCGGTGTGATCGTGAACCGCGTGAGCTGCTTGACCACCCCGCCGCGCGTGAGGAGCGTCCCGGTTTGACGGCCCGACGGGCGATTGGCGTGGTTGAGGAATTGGTAGAGCATGAGATCGCTGCCGTTCCGGAGTTGGCATGCGAACCAGTTCCACTTCAACGCTCCGACGTTCGTGCCGAAGTTCCCCCACTGATGGTCGAGCCAGCCCAGACCGCTCACACCTACCGCCTTGCCGTTGAGCGTGAGGACTCCGCGCGCCGCCAGCCGCGGCGCGGAGTAGTACGCCGACAGGCCGCCGGTCCCCTGCTGGATGATCCCGTCGTGACCGTGGAGCACGTAGGGTTGACGAGGAAGTAGGTCGAGCTGCAACCGTCCCCCGTCGCTTGTTGACGCGTCCACGTACCAGCGACCCAGCGTGCCGCCTGACCCCAGCCCGAGCTCGAAGGCTCCCACCGAGAACTGCGTCTGACCTTCGGTGACCGGGGTCGCGCCGACGTATTCGTGCGAGAGCACGATGCGATCCGCCCGGAGATCGACAACGTTGAGCTTGGCGACGAGCGCGCCGTCGGCAGACCAGATCGTCGCGAACCAAAAGTACGCGCGGCGATTAGCCGCGTTGAGCGTCCCCGACGTGTACCACCACTCCACGCTGAACCCCGGGTGCGCCCCCTGGTCGCGAGGCAGCACCACCGGCCGCACCGTCGGGGCTGTACTGGCGCCCGCGGTAGCGGAGAATGCGGCAAGAGCGCACACCACAGCGATCACGCCGTGTCGCCGAGCCGGCCTCCGCCACCGTGATCGCACGACTCCCCGCCGAGGTCGACGCTCGTCGCCCGCGCGATACGGGGTGGATCTCCTCGTCACCATCTCATCTTTACGGAAATCGGGTGCGGGCCACTTCGACGCTGCGCTCGCCGCGTCCGCGCCGAACCGTAACGCACCAAATCCGCCGATTGTGAGACCAGCGGCCAAATCGCCGGCGGGGCTTCGATAGTCCAGAGAGACGTTCCGCTGGTGGATGGGCGTGTGCGACCCCGGCCGTGCGATGGTGGATTCTTATTTCAGATAGTGGGTCGCTACGCTTGGCGACCTGGTTCCCGCGAGCCGGGGCGCTCGTCGATGGCGTGGGATGCTCGGCTGTGACGAGTGCAGGACGGACCGCGTCTGTCCTGCCTGGAACAATCGACCGAGAGATGACGGGAAGCCGGAGGTGGTCACGCGCTCGATCGCGCGCGCCGCGCGCCATTTCGCTCTCCGCTGAATCACGCGCTCGCGCTACCAATCGGCCAGGTAGTAGGTTCCCGTGGTCGGGTTTGAGGGGAGGCATCATGAGGATACGGTTTGCGAGCTCTACCGCAGCGGTGATGGCGTTGTTGTTCGCTGTCGTGCACGTCGCTGGGGGGACGGGCGTCGGCAGCCAGCCGCTGCCGGTGCAAAGCACGTCACTGACCCAGAACGGTCAGCAGCTCGTCTGGCAGCTGCAGATGAGTCAGCCGTTCTCACCCGGAGCGCTCGCCCGCGATCGGCGTACGCTCTGCCTGCTCGTCGAGCGTGCCGAGAGCGGCGCCGTCATCGGGCAGCTGTGCCTTGCCGGTCCCCGCGGGGGTCAGCGCGTGCCGCAGGTCTTGTACGCGTCGGTCGTTAACGGCGTCAGCGGCCGGGCCCGCGCGATCGACGCGACCATCACGCGTGGGAGCAACCGAGATCTGACCGCGAGCTTCCTGCCGCCCGGCATCGGGAGCACTTACAAGCCGCTCAGGTGGCAGGTGCTCAGCACGCTTGCGCCGCCGGCCTGCACCGTCCCCGGCACCGGGATTCCGCCGGCCAGCGCCTGCCAGATCCTGTTCCCCGCTCGGCCCGCGCTGTTGAAGCTCCACATACCGAAGCTCGTCGGATGCGTGGCGACCGGGAGCAAGTGGGTGTTCAACGGGCCGGCGAACGTGCACGACATCGCGCTCACCTTCGACGACGGGCCGTGGGTCCAGACACCGCAGTTACTGGACGTGCTCGAGCGCTACCACGTCCCGGCGACGTTCTTCCAAATCGGCGAGTGGATCTCTGTGTACGGGCAGCGCGACCGGCTCGAGCGGCGGATGCTGCGCGACGGTGACATGATCGGGGATCACACTTGGACCCATCCCGATTACACGGGGACGGGCCCTTACGAGCGGATGCAGGTCGTAAGGGCGGCGGACGCGATCCGCGCCGCCACCGGCTTTTACCCCTGCCTGTTCCGTGCTCCCTACGGCAACACAAGCCCCGCGCAGCTGACGCAGATCCGTTTGCTGGGCATGACGACGATCCAGTGGGACATCGACCCGCGTGACTGGGCGCTTCCCGGCGTCGCCGCGATCGAGGACAACGTGCTCACGAACGCCCGCAACGGTGGAATCGTGGAGATGCACGACGGCGGCGGACCGCGTCAGGAGACGATCGACGCGCTGCCGACGATCATCACTACGCTGCGCAAGCGCGGCTACCGGTTCGTGACGATGACGCAGATGCTGGGGTACCGGTTGATCTATAAGTAGGCACTTCCGTGCTGCCTGCTTCCGTCCGTATTCGCGAGGTTAGTCCCCGCGACGGCTTCCAGAATGAGCCCGAGGCGGTCACGCCCGCGGATAAGCTGCGGCTGATCGAGTTGCTGGCGCGAGCGGCCTACGCAGGATCGAGGTCACGAGGCTCGTCCCCCGGATGTGATCCCGCAAATCGCCGACGCGTCCGCCGCGCGCGCCCCATGAGATTGCGTGCCGAGCGGTTCGGCCAGCGTGCTAATCGCGAACCCGCACGATCGCGAGCGGGAACTGCTGTTCGCTGAGGGTTCGGCGGATCCTTGCGGTCAGCGCAACAGTAGCTCGGCGAGGCGCTCGGTGGGTTTGTAGAAGTCGAGGCGTTTGCGGGGTCGGTCGTTGAGTTCGTCAGCGACGCGGTCGAGCTCG
>JBKQJQ010000311.1:0-8486 GCA_052147875.1 Solirubrobacteraceae bacterium
CGAGATCTGATGTGTACGTGGATTCCGTCATCTAACCCTGAGTATTCCAAGCTCTACCCGGGCGCGCGGGGCCGTCAACCGCGGGCATGCCGACGGTGCCGGCCGGGTAGGGAGCCAGCATGCAGAGCAACCGCAAGCCGAGACTGCGCCGCTCGGACTGCTCACGCCGGGTCTGACACGCGTCGCCCGCGGCACGGGTTTCTCGTTCCGAGACGCCTCCGGCAAGACGGTCAAGGACAGGGACGAGATCCTGCGCATCAAGCAGCTCGCGATTCCCCCAGCGTGGAAGGACGTGTGGATCTGTCCCGATCCGCACGCCGGCTGTCGCGCGACGTTCCTACATCGACCCCCGGGTATTCGACCGCTACCTGTCGGGCTGGACAATCGGTGGTGCACTGGACCGGATCGAAGCTTTGGACGGACCCGACGACCGGCAGCGGTCGCGGCTGGAGAGGGCGGTGCTAGGGCTTCTCAGCGATGACCGCGAATCGCCCGCAGTCACGCACGCGACGGCGAGAAAACGACCCTAATGAGGTGCTTTACATTACGGACGCGAGAATTTCGTCACGGGTTGTGATAGAACGAGCGTGTCTGCAAGCCCGACGGGAATGTCTGCAACCCGGGAGGTCGGCGATGGCGGTGACCCCAAGCACCGTGCCATTGGCAAGGACGGTCAGCTCGACAGAGCTGTTCAAACGTTGGCGTGGTCAACGCGACCGGCGCGCACGCGAGGTTCTGATAGAGCGGTTTCTGCCGCTCGCCCGCAAGCTCGCGCGCCGATATTCATCGTCAAACGAGCCGTACGATGATCTCGTCCAGGTTGCCAGCCTCGGGCTGGTGAAAGCAGTCGAGCGCTTCGACCCCGCGCGGGGGTTCGCGTTCACCTCGTTTGCCGTGCCGACGATCGTCGGGGAGTTGAAACGGTATTTCCGTGACACCGCGTGGGCGCTGCACGTTGATCGCAGCGCCCAGGAGCGGGCTCGCAAGATCGCTGACGCGAGGCGTGAGATCGCGACTGCACGCGGACGGGCGCCGACAGTCGGTGAGTTGGCCGAATATCTCGAGTGCAGCCGTGAGGAAGTCCTCGACGGTCTGCAGGTTGGCGAGGCGTTCGACACTGTCTCACTCGACGCGCCGCGCGCGGGCGATGGCGACGGCACCACCAGCCGACTGGACGCGATCGGCGACGACGACGACCGCATGGGGCGAATCGACGACCAGGTGACGATCTTCACGGCGGCGCAGAGGCTTCCGAAACGAGAGCGCGAGATCCTCTTCCTGCGCTTCAGCGAGGACCTCACGCAGACCGAGATCGCCGACCGCGTCGGCGTATCGCAGATGCAGGTTTCTCGGCTGCTGCGCCGCTCGCTGCAGCGGTTGCGCGATAGCTGCGACTAAGTTCTGACCCCCCGAGATGACGCTGGTGCCGTCCTGCCAGAGCGTCGGATGGTTTTCGTCGTCAACTACTATTTCCAGGTCGATAGAGCGCCAGAACGCCCAAAACCACTGGCACGCAAGTTGCGCTTCACATCAAGCCACAAGCGACGTCGCTTATCAGTAGGCTCGGGCCAGCGTGCACAGTGATTTCCGCGTAGAGGTGCAGACCGAGGGTCGAGCGACGATCGTGGTAGTCAGCGGAGAGCTCGATCTGGCGTCGAGCCCGGGGCTCCAGGAGCAACTCGATCAAGTCTGGAAATCAGACCCTGAGCAGCTCGTGATCGACCTGCGTCAGCTCGAATTCATGGATTCGACCGGGCTCAGCATCATCGTCGGCGCGCACCAGCGTCTCGCCGAGAAGGGGAGGTCGCTGACGCTAGTGAAAGGATCCGCCCAAGTTCAGCGCCTGCTGGACCTGACCGGCGTCGCCGAACGTCTGCGGCTCGTCGATACCCCGGAAGAGGTCGTCACGGGGGGCTGAGCTGGCCGACGCTGACGCACTCAGCCAGCACCTCCTGAGTGGCGGACCTGAGGTGGCCGAGCTGCTGGAGACGCTCGGCGAAGCAATCACGATCCGCGACCCGAACGACACGCTCGTCTACGCCAATCGAGCAGCCCTAGGGCACCTCGGCTTCAACACGCTGGAGGAGCTCAAGGCACGTTCGCTTGACTCGATCATGGCCGACTACATCGTCACCGACGAGGATGGCGAACCGCTGGCGATGAGCGACGTCCCGTCGGTCCGCCTGCTGCGCGGGCAGACGGCCGAACCGCTGCTGATGCGCACTGTCGACCGTCGCAGCGGTGAGGTCCGATGGGATCTGCTGAAGACCGCAGGGCTGACCGGTCGCGACGGCACGCTGAGCGCGGCGGTGACGGTGATCGAGGACATCACGGCTGTCAAGACCGCCGAGGTGCACCTGCGAATCCTGTCCGAGGCCGGGCGGGTGCTGGCGTCGATGGTCGATCTCGACCAGACCCTTCAGAGCGTCGCTGAGCTCGCCGTGCCCGAGTTGGCCGACTGGTGCACCGTCGATCTGGTCGACGATGACCTCGCTCGCGATCACGTTGCGATCGCCCATGCCGATCCGGGTCGGCGGGCGCTTGTCGCAGAGATGAACGAGTTCCGAGCCCCGCGATTGAGCCCTGACTCGACGCTCGGCGGAGTCTTTCGAACCGGCAGCTCAGTCTTGTTCGAGCGGGTCGGCGACGAGCGCCTGCAGCAAGGCGCTCAGGCCGTCGCAGACCTCGAGCTGATGCGGGGCCTCGGGATCCGGTCCGCGATCGTCGTGCCACTCCGCGTTCGGGCACGGATCATCGGCGTGATGACGTTCTCCACGGCTGAGTCTCAGCGACGGCTGACCCAGGAAGACCTGGCGCTGGCCGAGCAGCTCGCCGACCGTGTCGCCGTCGCGGTCGAAAGCGCGCGCCTTCAGACGACCATCAGCCGAGTCGCCGAGACACTCCAGCAGAGCCTGATTCCGAACGATCCGCCGTCGGTGCCAGGCTGGGAGCTCGCGGCGCTGTATCGGCCGGCCGGTGCCGCGGAGCGGATCGAGGTGGGCGGCGACTTCTATGAGGTGTTCGACGCCGGGCCGGCGAGCATCGCGCTGATCGGAGATGTGACGGGACACAGCGTCACCGCCGCGACCGTGACCGCGCTGATGCGCTACGGCGCCCGCTTCGCCAGCCGTCTGGAGCCGCAGCCCGCGGCGATCCTGCACCGGCTTGACGAGGAGTTGCGGCGGCTGTCGAGTCAGATGCTGTGCACCGCGCTGTGCGCACGACTCGGCCCCGGCGAGCTCGTGCTGAGCTCCGCGGGGCACCCGCCGGCGCTGCGCGTCGACGCCGACGGCCGCGTGACCGAGGCTCCGGTTCCGGGACCACTGCTCGGCGCGTTCGAGGACGCGACCTGGAATGAGGAGACGGTCGCGGTCGGACCGGGGGATCTGGTGCTGCTCTACACCGACGGCGTCACCGAGACGGCCGGGAGCGACGAGCGGTTCGGGCTGCGAAGGCTGCGTGCGCTGCTCGCCCGTCACGCGGGATCGAGCCCGGCGTTGGTACTCGAGGCGCTCGCCGCGGAGCTCGACGAGTTCCGGGCCTCAGACAGCGGTGACGACGTCGCCGCGCTGGCGCTGCGCCCGTCGCATTAGGGGCGGTGGTCGATCACTACGACGTGCAGCAGTTCGCCGTCGCCATCCGGCTGAATCGAGACCTCATCGCTGAGCAGCACCAGCGGCGACGGTGACGGATCGTCCTGCGAGGTACGCAGCAGTTCGCTGGCGCCGGCGCGGAATGGACCGACGTCGAGCTGCAGTCGCCGATCGCCGGCCGACAAGCGGGCGTCGATCCGCAACCCCGCGGCCGCCCTGACCGCGTGCGCCGCGATCGTGTCGGTCACGAGATAGACGTCCGAGAACCGGTCGAGCGAGAAGTGCGCGGTCGCTGCCAGTGTCCGGGCGAGCCGCCCGAGCACGCCGGTCAGCAGCGCGACGGGTGAGATCGAGACGAGGACCTCGTCCTCGCCCTGACGCTTCCAGCCGCCGTCGGGGCTGGCGGCAGACGGGCGGCGCAGCAGAGGCTTGCCGGACCGCTCGGTCGCGAAGTGCATCTGAACCAGCGTGCCCCCCTCGGACCGCGGGAGCACGACGAGCTCACTCGCCAGCGCCCGCATGACCGACAGCCCGACCCCATCCGTGTGATCGACGACATCCGGCGCCACGCCGATCCCCTCGTCCTCGACCTCGACCCGGAGCTCGGAGTCGTCCATATAGAGCCGCACACCCATCGGGCCGGGCTGGTCCCTGTAGGCGTGCAGGACGACGTTGTTGCACGCCTCGCTGATCGCCGTCTTGAGGTCGTCCAGCAGCTCGGGGTCGACCGCAAGCTGCTCCGCCACCCCACCGAGCATCCCCCGGACGATCGTCAGAGTCTGTGGTCTGCTCTCGAGGTCCAGGCGGACGGTCGGCGATTCAGTGGTCACATCAGCTTTCCCCGATGCCCGCCGTGTCGACCACCTAAACAGGTGGTCGCTGTGAGTCGACTCGCGCCGTCTGCGCGGAGGCGGCGGCTAGCCTCCGGCTTCCGTCAGCTCGGTCAGCCGAGCGAGAGCTCGCCGCAGGATACGCGACACCTGCATTTGCGAGACGCCGATCTGCTCGGCGATCTGAGTCTGGGTCAGGTCGCCGACAAACCGGAGCGCGAGCACCTGGCGCTCACGCGAGGACAACTCGGTTGCGGCGACCCCAACCGTGATCCTGTCGACCGCGAGACCGAGCTCCCGATCCTCGGTCCCGAGCGTATCGACGACGGCAGTGCTGCCCCCGTCGCCATCGTCGTACGGGGCGTCGAGCGACGACGCGTGATGGGCACGAGCGGTCTCCAGGGCCTCGAGCACCTCCTCGATGCTCAGCTCGAGGTACTCCGCGAGCTCGGGCACCGTCGGCGGGCGGCCCGACTTCGCGCTCAACTTGTTCTGTGCGTCTTCGACCTTGACCGCTCGCTCCTGCGCGCCGCGCGGAACGTGCACCGACCAGCCGAGATCGCGGAAATATCGCTTGAGCTCCCCGAGGATCGTCGGCACGGCGAACGACGAGAACGCATTCCCGCGGGAGCAGTCGAAGCGATCCACCGCTTTCACCAGACCGAGGCTCGCGACCTGCAGCAGGTCCTCGAACGGCTCGTGGGCCGCGGTGTAGCGGCGCGCCAGCTTTCGCGCCAGCGGCAGAAAGCGCTCGACCAGCTCATCGCGCGCAACGCGATCGTGATGGCGCTGCCAGCGCTCGAACAGCAACGCGGTCTCGCGCTGGGTCAGGGGCCCCGATCGCCGGCGGCGAACAGGATTTTGGGAGATGGAAGTCACAGTGGCCATTGCACCCGTAATACCCGTTTATGAACTTATCAATCTCTGGCTTCGGAAGATTTTTTCTCATGAACCTCTGAAGAACTTCTAACCAAACTCTCAGCTTCCTCGCGCACCATCTGGCGCGCGTGGATTCGCGGACTGAGCCGCTCCGAGTGCTGGTCGTCGACGACGAGCCGAGCATCGTCGACGTGATCTCGATGGCCCTGCGCCATCAGGGCTACGAGGTCGCGGTTGCCGACACCGGATCGCGGGCGCTCACCGAAGCCAGGGAGTGGCGGCCCCACGCGATGGTGCTCGACGTGATGCTGCCCGACATGGAGGGCTTCGAGGTCGCGCGACGCCTGTCGGCGGAGCGCAGCGAGGTCCCGATCCTGTTCCTCAGCGCTCGCGACAACACCGCTGACAAGGTGAGGGGGCTGACGACCGGCGGCGATGACTACGTCACCAAACCGTTCAGCCTCGAGGAGCTGATCGCCCGCCTGCGCAACATTCTTCGCCGCAGCGGCGCCCTGCGGCAGCCGTCGAGCAAGCTCACGTTCGCCGACCTCGAACTCGACGAGGACACGCGAGAGGTTTCTCGCGGGGGCCGCCCGATCGAGCTGACGGCAACCGAGTACCGCCTGCTTCGTTACCTGCTGCTCAACCCGCGCCGGGTCCTGACCCGCGCACAGCTGCTCGATCACGTCTGGAGCTACGACTTCGGGGGCGACGCCCGCGTGCTCGAGACCTATGTCAGCTACCTGCGCAAGAAGATCGACGCCGAGGGGCGCCCGCTACTGCACACGGTCCGTGGGGTCGGTTACGCCCTGCGGCTGCCGAGGGAATGATGTCGCTGCGGACGAGACTGCTGGCCGGGATGGTTGTGCTGGTCGCCACCGGACTGGTGGTCGCGGCATTCGTGACCTACGAGGAACAGCGATCGTTCCTGCTCACGCGCGTCGATCAGCAGGTACTGTCAGCGCTGCCTGTGATCTCAGGACAGCTGCGAGTTGATGCCGGCGCTGTGCCGCCGCGCTTCCGTCGGCGCGGCCCGTTCGGCGGTCAGTTCAGAGGCACGCGGGCGCTGGCGATCCTTCCCCCGGGGACGTTCGGAGAGCTGCGCAACGCGAGCGGCACGGTCCTGCGACGGCGGACGTTCAGCTACACGGCTGCACCGGGCGCCAGCCCGGTTCTGCCGGCGTCGCTTCCGGTCAGTGCTTCGGGGACGACGCCGCACGTGTTCAGTGTCCGGTCCAAGGGCCCAGATGGCCAGGACTACCGCGCGGTGGCGTTCAAGTTCGGGACCGACACGGTGGTGGTCGCAGTGCCGCTACGAGAGGCACAGGACACCCTGCACCGGCTGGTCGTCGTCGAAGCGCTGGTCGGCGGCGGAGTGATCCTGGCGCTGATCGTGCTCGGTTGGTTTGTGATCGGGGTTGGGCTGAGGCCGCTGGACCGGATCGGACGTGTGGCGAGCGAGATCGCAGGTGGCGACCTGTCCCGTCGCGTGAGCCCGGCAGACAACCGGACCGAGGTTGGGCGGCTAGGCGCGTCCCTGAACGAGATGCTGGCGCAGATCGAGCGGGCGTTCAGGGAGCGCGGCGAGAGCGAGGATCGGCTGCGCCACTTCCTCGCCGACGCATCGCACGAACTGCGCACGCCGCTGTCGTCGATACGCGGCTACGCCGAGCTGTTCCGGCTCGGCGCCGCCGATGATCCGGCGACGCTCAAGCGCGCGATGACGCGGATCGAGGCTGAGTCGGCGAGGATGGGCGTGCTGGTCGAGGACCTGCTGCTGCTGGCGCAGCTCGATCAGATCTCTCAGGCACGGCGGGTCAGGGTCGACCTGCACGAGCTCGCCGTCCACGCCGTCGACGACACCCGCGTCGTCGCTCCGGACCGCGAGCTCACGCTCGACGCCGGGCAAGACGTTGAGGTGATCGGCGACCCGGACCGTCTGCGCCAGCTGCTCGCCAACCTGCTGCGCAACGCGGTGATCCACACGCCGCCGGGTAGCCCGACCGAGCTCTCGGTTCACGCGCGCGACGGCAGCGCGGTGCTCGAGGTGCGCGACCATGGCCCGGGCCTGCCGCCTGAGGCCAGCGACCGCGTGTTCGAGCGCTTCTGGCGCACCGAGGGAGGGCGCAGTCGCGGCCCTGGCGGGGCAGGGCTCGGGCTCGCGATCGTGCGCGCGATTGTGGTTGCCCACGGCGGTCAGGTACGCGCTTTCAACGCGCCCGACGGCGGCGCCGTGTTCCACGTCGAGCTGCCACTTGCAGAGCACGCCGTCCCGTCCGATGGTGACGACGACGCGCTCTCAGCGAAATCTCAGCTTTCTCACGGAGGACTCTTATCCCGATCGCGCACATTCAGCAACCGATGATTCGTCCCTGTCGCACGTTCAAGGCTGCCAGCAGATGAAGTCAAAGCCGCGCGGATCCTGGCATCTCGTGGCTCTTGCGGTGGTCGCCGTCCTGGTCGTGGTCGCCGCGGTGCTCGAGGTCGGGCCGCCGTCCAGTTCGGCGCGCGTCTCGCACGAGGTGATCACGGCGCAGGACGGCGTCATCCAGTCGACCGTCACGGGGTCGGGCAACATCGAGCCCGGCACTCAAGAGTTCGCCAACTTCAAGACCAGCGGCACCCTGTCCAACGTCTATGTCAGCGTCGGTCAGCACGTGAACCAGGGTCAGTTGCTGGCGACGCTTGACCCGACGTCCGCACAGCTCTCGGTTGACCAGGCGCAGCTCAGCCTCGACGCGGCAGAGGACGAGCTGACGGCGGCTCAGGACGGCGGCTCGAGCTCCTCGGGCTCCGGCAATACGAGCAACGCGAGCACGACCGTCGATCCGTCGACGACCGAGTTCGTCTCCGAGACAGTTCGCCGGCCGACCAACGCGCCGGTCACCAATACGGGGGACAAGCCTTCGACCCACTCGAAATCGACGGGCTCTAGGCCGTCGTCGTCGGACTCGCACAAGCCTGCTTCTTCGAGCTCGGACTCCTCGTCTTCGAGCTCGGGCAAGTCATCGGGTTCGAGCTCGGGCAACTCATCGAGCTCCAACACGACCACGACCACGACGCCTTCGCCGGCGGCGATCGCCTCCGCCCAGGCGCAGGTCGACAGCGCCGAACTGAACCTGCGCAACGCTCAGGCGGCGCTCGCCGAGACCAGGCTGTACGCGCCCGCGACCGGAACAATTGT
>JBKQJQ010000312.1:0-6792 GCA_052147875.1 Solirubrobacteraceae bacterium
GCCCCTCGACTGCGGTAGCTCGACGGCGATGTCGGGCGCGACCGCCAGCTCGAGCTGCGCAGCGTCCTTGAGCTCGGCATCGAGCGGGAACGCCGCGAGCCATGGATCGCCCTCGTCGGCGGCCCAAGGTTTGTGCTCGAGGTCGGCCAGCGCGCGCTGCTCGGCGCCGTCGGCGCGCATCGTCAGCGTTAACGTCGGGCGGACGAACCGCCTGCCCCGGACGCCGAACCAGCGGCCGCTGACGACCAGCCGTCGCTGGTCGTCGAATGCCAGCCGCTCGAGCTCGAACGAGACTCGATCGGTGTCGCCGGCGGTCTGGTCGGAGGTCTGGCTCGCCATCGCTGGTACCTACCCGGACCTACCATGTTCCCACGCGCTGGCACGCGTGGATGCAAACAATGCGCCAGCGCAGGCGGCGTCAGGCGCCGCGCCGCAGCCGGGCAGCGCGCGACTTTTTGCGGGCACCGCTGTTGCGGTGCAGGGCACCGCGCTTGACCGCCTTGTCGATCGTCTGCACGAGCACCCGGTGCTCGCTTTCAGCCACGTCGGAGTCGCCCGCGGCGACGGCGCGCTCGAGGCGCCGGAAATAGGTCTTGATCGAGGACGTGTAGCGGCGGTTCTCGAGCCGCTCGCGCTCGGCACGCACAATCCGCTTTTTCTGTGAGTGAATGTTGGCCATAAACACAGTCGGCCGCGGAGGGCCGCGGCGCGCGCGTACTATAGCGCGCTCGTGTCAGTGGACAGCACCGTCGTCGGCGCGCAGCCGCCCATATCGCCGCCCCCGGCGTCACGGCGGCGGCTAGCCGTCAATACGGCGATCTTCGCGCTGGCGACCGCGCTGTCGCGGATCGCGGGCCTCGCCCGTGAGGTTGTACAGGCGAGCTTCTTCGGCACCAGCCAGGCGTTTTCGGCATTCACGATTGCCTCCCAGGTCCCGAACCTGTTCAGCAACCTTTTCTCGCAGGCGGCCCTGTCGGCGGCCTTCGTGCCGGTGTTCACGGAACTGATGCAGCAGGGGCGCAGGCGCGAGGCGCTGCGGCTGGCCTCGTCGCTGTTCTGGCTGATCCTCATTGTCCTTGGCTCCCTGACGGTCGTGTGGTTCGCCGTCGCCGACCTGATCATGCCGCTGTTCACCGGCACGCTGAGCCCCTCGGCGACGATCCTGACGGCCGGGCTGTCGCGGGTCCTGTTCCCGGTCGTCCTGCTCCTGAGCCTGACCGGGCTGCTGGTCGGGATCCTGCAGTCCTACGACCGTTTCACAATCCCGGCGCTCGCGCCCGCGCTGTGGAACGTGGTGATCGTCGTCGGGCTTGTGGCTCTGCACGGCCGTTTCCACGGCCAGGATGCGGTCTACGCGTACGCGATCGCCTGGCTGATCGCGACCGTCGTGCAGTTGCTGCTGATCGCCTGGGCCGTCAAGCAAATCCACTTCCGGTTCTCGTTCGTCATCGACTACAAGGATCCGGACGTGCGGGAGGTGTTGATCCTGTTCCTCCCGGTCACGCTCAGCATCGGGATCATCAACCTCGACGTGTTCATCAACGCCGGCCTCGGCGCGCTTGTCTCGGTCCACGCGCCGGCGGCGATCAACGACGCGTTCCGGATCTACATGCTGCCCCAGGGGGTGTTCAGCGTCGCGGTCGCGACGGTCCTGTTCCCGACCCTGAGCCGGATGGCGATCAGCCGCGACGTCGGCGGGATGCGCCGTACGGTCGGCAACGGGATTCGCCAGATCAATCTGCTGCTGATCCCGTCGGCGGCGCTGATGGCGGCGCTTGCGACGCCGATCGTGCGGCTGCTCTACCAGCGAGGCGCTTTCACCGCGTATTCGACCCATCTGACTTCGACGGCGCTGTTCTGGTTTGCCTTCAGCCTCCCGTTCGCGGGCGTCAACCTGCTGCTGGGCAGGACCTTCTTCGCGCTCAAACGGCCGTGGATCCCAACCAAGCTGGCGGCGATGAACATGGCCGTCGACCTGGTCGTCTCGTTCGCCCTCTACAAGCCGCTCGGTATCGCCGGACTGGTGATCGGGACCGTGGCCGCAAACATGGTGATGACCTGGCTTCAGCTGCGACGGCTGCGAACCGGCTTCAACGGCCGTCTCGAAGGCGGGCAGACGACGATGATCACGGTGCGGATCCTGGTCGCGACCGGGATCATGACGGTCATCGCGTATCCGATCTGGAAGGGCCTCAACGACGCGCTCGGGCTATCGCTGCCGGCCCAGATCGTGTCGCTCGGCACGGCTCTGGCTGCCGCGACCGTCGTCTACGCGTGGCTGACGCTGCGGATGCGGATCCCCGAGGCACGTCAGATTCAGTCGCTGATCGTCGGCCGGCTGGGCGGTCGGATGGCATCCGCGGAGGCGTGAAGCGTGCGCAGCGGCACATCATCCGCGCGCCGTCGGGTAGCGTGCGCGCAGATATGAGCCAAGAGGGGTTCTACGGGAGACATTTCAGCGATCCGCGTATGGAGCGGGCATTCCTCAGCGCGCTCAGCTTCACGACCACGTTCGCCGTCGCACGCGGGGTCACTCACGCGATCCGCGCCGGCCGCGGCCCGTTTCGCAACATCAGCGCCGGCGGGACCCATATCCACCACAGCACGTTCGGGATCTTCGGGCTGATTGGGATCGGCTATGTGTGGACCCGCCAATGGGGTACGGGCTTGGGCGAGTGCAACCGCTGGGGCTCGCGCACCAGCGCCAGCCTGTACGGCGTCGCGTGTGCGCTGACGCTCGACGAGTTCGCGCTGTGGCTCGATCTGCACGACGACTACTGGGACAGGCAGGGACGCAAGTCGATCGACGCGGTCGCCCTGTTCGGCGGTCTGCTGGGGATCACGCTCGCCGGGCGGGACGCGCTGCACGAGCTCGGAGTGCTGCCGCACGCGCTTGACGAGCTGGTCAAGCGCGATCAGCGTCGACGCGGCATCGAGCTCTGACCGACCGCGGATTCCGGCGGGCTTCGTACCCTTGCGTGTGCGATGTCCGACCAGGCCCACATTCGCAACTTCTCGATCATTGCCCATATCGATCACGGCAAGTCGACGCTCGCTGACCGGATCCTCGAGCTGACCCACACCGTCGATCAGCGTGCGATGCGCGCACAGGTGCTCGATTCGATGGACCTCGAGCGCGAGCGCGGGATCACGATCAAAGCGCAAGCCGTCCGAGTCTTCTACAAGTCGCAAACGGACGGTGAGACCTATCAACTGCACCTGATCGACACACCGGGACATGTGGACTTCACCTACGAGGTATCGCGCTCGCTGGCCGCCTGCGAGGGTGCGCTGCTGGTCGTCGACGCCTCCCAAGGGGTCGAGGCGCAGACGGTTGCCAACACGTACCTCGCGGTCGAGTCGGGGCTCGAGCTGATTCCGTGCCTGAACAAGGTCGACCTGCCCGGGGCCGAGCCGGAGCGCGTCGCCGAGGAGGTCGCGGATCTGCTGGGTGAGCCGGCCGATGCGGTGCGGCGGATCAGCGCCAAGACGGGGGAGGGGGTGACGGACGTGCTGGATGAGCTGATCGAGCGCGTGCCGCCGCCGAGCGGCGATCCCGACGCGACGCCCCGGGCGCTGATCTTCGATTCCGAGTTCGACCAGTACCGGGGTGTGATCGCCTACATCCGGGTTGTCGACGGCACCTTCACCAAGGGCGAGGCGATCCGGGCGATGCAGGCCGGGACCGAGGCCGAGATCGACGACATCGGCTTCTTCACCCCGCAGATGACCTCGGCGCAGAGGCTGAGCGCCGGCGAGGTCGGCTTCCTGATCACCGGCGTCAAGGACGTCACCAAGCTTCGCGTCGGCGACACGCTGACGTCAAAGCGCGACCCCGCGACCGAGCCGCTCCCCGGCTACCGCGAGGTCAAGCCGATGGTCTTCTGCGGCCTGTTCCCGATCGATTCCGACCAGTACCCGGACCTCCGCGACGCGCTTGAGAAGCTGACGCTGAACGACGCGGCCCTGAGCTGGGAGCCCGAGACCAGCGACGCGCTCGGGTTCGGCTTCCGTTGCGGGTTCCTCGGCCTCCTGCACATGGACATCGTCCGCGAGCGGCTGGAGCGCGAATACGACCTCGAACTGCTGGCGACAATGCCGAGCGTCGAGTACGAGGTGACGCTGACCGACGGCTCGACTCTCCCTGTCCACTCGCCCAACGACTTTCCCGACCCATCGAAGGTCGCCGAGGTTCGCGAGCCGTACATCCGCGCCTCGATCCTGACCCCGAAGGAGTTTGTGGGACAGATCATGGAGCTCTGCCAGGAACGCCGCGGCGACCACTCCGGGATGCACTACCTGTCGGCCGAGCGGCTGCAAATCACCTACGACCTGCCGCTCGCCGAGATCGTGCTCGACTTCTTCGACCAGCTCAAGTCGCGTACGCGCGGCTACGCCTCGCTCGACTACGAGCTGATCGGGTTGCGCGAGTCAGACCTGGTCAAGCTCGACATCCTGCTCGCGGGGGACCCGATCGATGCGCTCTCGATGCTCGTGCACCGCAGCAAGGCGCAGGCCGCGGGCCGGATGCTGGTCGAGAAGCTGCGCGAGAAGATCCCGCGCCAGCAGTACGACGTTCCGATCCAGGCGGCGATCGGCTCCCGGATCGTCGCCCGCGAGACGATCAAGGCCTACCGCAAGGACGTGACCGCCAAGTGCTACGGCGGCGACATCACGCGCAAGCGAAAGCTGCTCGAGCAACAGAAGCGGGGGAAGCAGCGGATGAAGCAGGTCGGCCGGATCGAGGTGCCGCAGGAGGCGTTCCTCGCGGTGCTCGAGCTCGGCGAGAAGTAGAGAACGGCCAGATGCAGCTCTGCATTATTCGATGATGCATTCCTACCGTGCGGCGCTCGTTGACCGGACCGATCCGGCGATCGGGCAGGAGCTGATCCGCGTCACCTACGACGATGGCCGCAGCGAGGAGCTCCATCTCCACGACTACGCACGCGTGTACGAGCTTCCGGGCCTGTACGAGAGGATCGTTCACGACCGGCTGGGCTGCCGCTCGCCAGAGCGGCTGGCGTCGATGCTGGCCGAGGCGATCGAGGAGCTCGGGTGGGATCGCGCCCAGACTCGCGTGCTCGACCTTGCGGCCGGCAACGGCGTATCGGGCGAGGCGCTGCGGGGCCACGGCCTGACGCCTGTGCTGGGGACCGACATCATCCCCGAGGCGCGCGGCGCGGCTCTGCGTGACCGCCCCGGCGTCTACGACCGCTACCTGACGCTCGATCTGCTGGCGCTGGCGCCAGGCGACCAGCGCACGATCAGCGCGTTGCGCGCGAACGCGCTCTGCTGCGTGGCGCCGGTCGGGACCGCGTCGCAGCAACTGCCGCCGCCGGCGCTCGCAGCGGCGGCGCGGCTGCTGTCAGACGATGCGCTGGTCGTGTACATGCGCGATCCGCTGTTCGGCGACGACGACGAGGTCACTGAGCAGCTGTGGAGCTCACAGCTCGGGTCGCAGACGAGCGCCGAGCTGCTGAGCCGAACCCGTTATCTGCACCGTCGCACGGTCACCGGCCGCCCGTACGAGATGGACGGTGTGGTGTGGCGGCTTCGGCGCCGCGCTCAGGCCCAGTAGCTGCCGGGACCGCGCCGGCCCCGGGGACGGTGCCGGTAGCGCTCCATGTCGGCGCGCCAGGCGTAGGTCCACAGGCCGCGGGGCACGCGGCGGCGACCGCCAAGCACCAGGAACACGATCATCAGGATCGTCCAGACGATCGTTGCGGCCAGCAGCATCGCGACCGTCACCGCCAGAACGGGGATCGCGACCAACAGCAGCATCGGGTTCTCGCGCACGGTGGCGACTGCCCAGCCCCTGGCCGACCGGCCCCGCTGAGCCGTTCCTCGGCCCCCGGGCCGTGGCAGATCGGAGACCGTCTCGTCCAGTTCGTCATAGGTACGAGCCCTGAGCGCCTTGGTGACCCGGTGCTCTAGCTCCTCGGCCGCGATCCGGCCCTCGGTCGCGGCCTTGCGCAACCGGTCGACGATCTGGTCGCGATCGTTGTCGGATGCCCTCAGACTGCCACGCTTGCTCACGCCAGCCAGGCTAGCGCGAGCCAGTGACGTCCGCAATAAATCGGCCGCTACAGGGGCCGCCTGACCCCAACCTCTTCAAGATGGCCTAACAGGTCGGCCGGATCCTCATAGACCCGGAACGCCCCCGCGTAGATCAGCTCCTCGCGGCCATAGCCCCCCGACAACAGCCCGATCCCGAGCGCTCGCGCTCGCTGCGCCGCCAGCAGGTCCCAGACGCTGTCGCCGACGACGATGCTGTCGGCGATCCCGACGCCGATCCGCTCCGCAGCGGTCAGGAACAGGTCCGGGTCCGGCTTCGCGTAGCGCACCTGGTCCCGCGTGATCAGCGGCGTATCGGGCGGCAGCTCCAGCAGCTCGAGTGCCAGCCGCGCATACCGCTCGACGCCGCTGGTGGCGATCGCCCACGGGACGCCGTGCTCGGTCAGCGTCCGTAGGAGCTCAGCCGCACCCGGCAGCGGCGTGACGCTCTCGAACTGCCGGATGTAGGCGTCGGCGTGCAGTCCGGGGAGCCTTGCGAGCGTTTCCGGGTCGAGCGCGTCGGGCAGCTCGCGCGCGAGGGCGGAGACGAACAGCCCGCCGCTCATCCCGATCCGGCGGTGAATCTTCCAGACCGACAGCGAGATCCCCAGCTCCTGAAGCGCCTCGCGCCACGCGAGCACGTGCTGGTAGACGCTGTCGATCAGCGTCCCGTCGAGGTCGAACAGGAAGGCTGGCCTGGGATTCTCGTCCACGGTGTCGGCTAAAGCCTACGAGCCG
>JBKQJQ010000313.1:0-6189 GCA_052147875.1 Solirubrobacteraceae bacterium
AGGCCGACGATCCCGGGCAGGTTGATGCTCCGCAGCAGGATGTCGAGCGCGGTCAGGTACAGGACGTGGTCAGACAGGATGTGACCGAGCTCATGAGCGAGAACAACCCGCTGCTCACCGGGACCGAGCAACTCCAGCAGGTTGGAGTCGAGCACGATCATCGGCTTCTGCGACCCGATCGCGCGCGCGTTCCCGAACACCGCCGCGGTCACGTACAGGTCATAGACATCCGGCATGTCGAGGATCTTGCAGACGCCCTCGTACGACGCCCACAGGTCCGGCAGCTGCCGTTCTGAGATCTTGACCGAGTTGCCGAGGTAGAACTGCCGCAGCGCTCGCTCGTAGCGGAACTCGACCAGCCGTCGGACGACGACGTCGAGCATTGGGATCGTCTTCAGCGCGGCTGTCGCGGCGCGGTCGGCGGGGTGCTCGTAGGCTCTCGACGAGATCTCGGGGTACGACTCGAGTGGCTGTGGGAGACCGTCTGACATGGCGGCTAATGGGCAGGCTACTCCCGCGCGCACCAGACACGCGAGAATCGAGTGCGATGCCGGCTGTAGGAGTGGTGAAGACGTTCGCTGGCACGGTCGCCGAAGCCGAGCGCTGCTGGTATGAGACGGCCGGTTGGCACCTCTGGGTCGACGGCCTGGACCGCGTGCTGGCGGTCGACGGCGACTGGCCGGCGGCCGGGTCGAGCGTCACCTGGCAGTCGGGTCCGGCCGGACGGGGCCGGGTCGTCGAGCGGGTGATCGCCTACGAGCCGCTGCGGGGCCAGGCACTCGTGGTCGACGACGATTCGATCAGCGGGCGCCAGAGCGTGGCGTTCGCGGGCGCCGGCGAGCGCGTCCAGGTTTCGCTGACGCTCGAGTACAAGCTCGTGCACCGCACGATCGTCTCGCCGGTCGTCGACGTGCTGTTCATCAGGCGCGCGATGGCCACCTCACTTGGCGCCACCCTGGGCCGGTTCGGGGCCGAGCTCGAGGCCACCCGCGCCGGGCGCCGCGCCTAGACTGGGCGTGGTGTCAGAGAACGAGGCGGCCCGGCTCGCCGAGCTGATCGCCAACTGTGAGCGGGTCGTGGCGCTGACCGGCGCGGGGATCTCGGTCCCTTCCGGGATCCCGGATTTTCGCTCGCCCGGGAGCGGCCTGTGGGAGAACGTCGACCCGATGGAGGTCGCCCACGTCGACGTCTTCCACCGCGACCCGGAGCGCTTCTGGCACTTCTACGGCGACCGCTTCCAGACGCTCGAGGACAAGCTCCCGAACGGAGCGCATGAGGCGCTGGCGCGGCTGGAGCGCGCCGGGCTGCTCGATGCGGTGATCACGCAGAACATCGACCGGCTGCACGGCAAGGCCGGCACCGTCGAGCTGATCGAGGTGCACGGGACGATCAGCCACTCGTCGTGCCTTCAGTGCCGCGAGCGCTACCCGCTCGCCGACGTCCGAGCCCGCCAGCGGGCCGACGTGGCCGGTGTGCCCCGATGCGACTGCGGGCTGGCGCTGAAGCCCGACGTCGTGCTGTTCGGCGAATACCTGCCGATCGATCGGCTAAAGCGCGCCGAGCAGCTTGCCTCGGCGGCCGACCTGATGATCTGCATCGGTTCCTCGCTCGAGGTCTATCCGGTGGCACAGTTGCCAGAGATGACGCTCGCGCGCGGAGGCGAGCTCGCGATCGTCACGCAGGGCGCGACGCCGTTTGACCGCCACGCCACGGTTCGGCTGGGCGGCGACGTGGTCGACGAGCTGGCGGCCGTCGTCGACCTGCTCGGGGTCAACTAAAGCGCGGCCGGGGCGAGCACGGACGCGACCTGTGCCAGCGCCGGCGCGTCGATCGACTCTTGCACGCAGCGCGCGAACAGCCATTGCAAGACGCGCCGCGGATCGAGCTCGAGCAGCTCGGCCAGCCGCCGCGCGAGGCCGCGCGGGTCGGACCCCAGCCGATCGCAGTTGAGCATGTGCTGGAGCACGTCGTAGGCCGGATCGCCGTAGTAGGGCTTGGGGTCGATCATCAGCCATGGCTCACGCTCGGCGGCGAGCACGTTCTCGGCGTGGAGGTCGGTCGTCAGCAATGCCCGGCGCGCGGCGGAGGCCGGCAGCGACCGGAAGAGCTCGATTCCGGCCCGTACGAGCCCGGGGTCCAACGCCGGCGGGTTGTCGGTGACGCGGCGCTCGAACGACGTCGCCCAGGCGTCGCACATCGACTGCAACGGCCGAAACCGCGAGACGTCCACCGGTATGCGCCACAGCCTCCCAAGCAATCCGGCGATCACCAGGTCCTGCGCGGGCTCCGACACGGACGACCCGAGCGGCTTGCCGGGGCGGCAGCGCTCGAGCAGCAGCGCGCTGCAGTCGTCCCAGGCATCGGCGGCAAACACGCGCACCGCGCCGTCGCCGTTCCAGGCCCGCAGGCCATCGGCCTCCTGCTCGGACTCGTAGTGGCGCCAGGCGAGCTTCAGTACCAGCTCATCGCCGGCCGAATTGCGCGCGGGGGCGACCCACGCGCAGTGGCCGCCGGGCTGATAAGGCGCACCGAGCGTCAACGACCATCGCGCGGCGATCCGATCTAACTCCGCGGGTAGGCGCTCGAGCCAGGCGCGGTCGGCCTCGGCCCGCAGGTTGGTCGGCATCTGCATAGTCAGGCGTTCTGGACCGCGCGGGCGCGCAGCGCCGCCTCCACGCGCCCGAGCGCATAAGCCACGGACCCGAGCTCCGTCGCGGTCAGCTCGCCGCTCAGCGCCGCCTGGGCCACTGCCCCGACGGGCTCACGCTGGCCGCGGAGCTCGGTCAGCCGCTCGGCCAGCGCTTCGGCGGCTGGATCGGACTGCAGCTCGGCCAGCGCCGCGTCGAGTGCGACCAGCAGCTGCAGCGCCGCCTCGCGCCGGCGCCCGTGGTCGAGATCGAGCCGGGCGCGAAGCGTCAGCTCCTCGCACACCAGCGGCCGCTCTCGCGCTGACAGCACCGCCGCCAGCCGGGCCTGCGGCGTCAGCACCCGCGAGCGCCGTTGCCGCCCAGGGGCGTGCACCAGCTCAAGCGCGTCCGTCCACAAACCGTCTGCGACCTGCTCGCCGACGCCGAAGCCGACGCGGGCGACGAGCGCCTGCGCAAGGGCGACCGCGTTGACGTACGGATCCCCGCTGACCAGCCGGAATGCGTGCAGGGCACGGTTGAGCACCGCGATGCTCCGATCGAGCTCCCCGTCGCCCGCATGCGCCAGCCAGGCGGTCGCCTGCGCGAGGTCATCGAACGGCATGCCGACGTCGATCACGGTCGCGCGCCCCGTGCTGACCGGCGCCGGCTCCGGCTGCGGCGGGGCGCTGCGCTGCTTGCGCAGCTGCGCGAGCCGCCGCCGTTCAGGGGCGCCCAGCGTCGCGAACACGATCACATGCGCCGGTGGGCCGTCGGGCTCCTCCGGTGGCCGCAGCAGGTAGCGGCCGTCGGGCGGACCGAGCGGCCACGGCAGCTCGACCTGGACAAACTTGAACAGGGGCGCGGACGCGCTCACCCGCGCAAACCTAACGCGCGGTCAGTTGCCGGGGACGCGGATCGCGTACTTGCTGGGTGCGATCGGGACGACGGGCTCGGGGATCTTGCCGATCGTGCTGATCAGCTGCAGCCACTGGTTGGGCTGCAGGAGGCTCCTGACCTGTGCGGACAGCTTGTTGTTGGCGCCGTAGTAGGGCGTGAACAGGACCTGGATGCGGTTGCGGTGGTCGGGCAGCGCGAGCGTCGTCGGCTGGTCCTTGTAGGCCATGTCGCTGATGATCTCGTCCGGGGCCATGCTGCCTTGGAGGGTCAGCAGGCGCCGGATCGTGATGTCCGTGATCGAGCCGGGGCCCTGGTGCCCCAGCACCGGGATGTTGTTGATCTTTGAGATGTCGATGCTGTCGCCGGTCGCGCCCTGCGCGTCGACGCCGGTCGCGGCGTTGACGCTGTGGCCGCAGTCAAGACCCGAGACGTACGGGTCAAGTCCGGATGCGGACAGGAACTCGATCGTCGCCAGCACGTTGCGGCTGATCAGCCCGGCCTGGATGTCGCGCCGGCCGCAGTTGTAGATCTTCGCGCGCGGGTCGGCGAGCACCCGCTCGGTCAGCTGCTGCTTTGACATCAACAGAACCTGGCCGACGGTCGCGTTCTTGGCGCCCGGGCCGAAGAACGGGTCGACGCCTCGCGCGCGGTAGACCGCGGTCGCCTCCAGCAGCTTCCAGCCGTCGAGGATCGGCTTGGGGTCGATCAGCGGCGCGTTCTTACCCGCCGGACGGATCTGGAAGTAAAGGTGCGACGCCATCCCCTGCGACGGGGCGCCGATCCGTCCCAGGATCGTCCCGGCGACGACAATCGAGCCGGCCCTCAGGTGCTGGAGGGTGTACTGGTTCTTGGCCAGGTGCAGCGTGTCTGAGAAGTAGTCCTGGAAGTTCGAGATCTGGGAGGCGCTGCTGAGCTGCAGATCGCCGCCGGCGCCATAGGACGCCGAGCGCGACGGGTGCGCGAACAGGCGCTCCTTGACCATCGGCGCCTGCGTCGAGGTCGTCGCCGCCGCGACCGGCCGGTGGATCGTGACCGGGAGCGCGACCTGCGAGGCGCTCGACTTCGCTGACCCGGTCGCCTTCTTGATCTGCGTGCCGGACGACGGGTACGACGCGATCTTCGTGATCTGCGTGCCGGCGCTGGCGGCTGAGGTCGGCGGCTTGCCGGCCGGCGCCGACAGCTCGTGCGCGATGTCACGGGCGGTCAGCCTGACCTGCTTGGGGACCGGATACATGCTCGAAACCGGCCCCAGCTGCGAGTAGATGTAGACGTTGCCGGTCGCGTCCTGAAGCTCGATGTAGTGCCCCATCTGGGCGTTGTCGCCAACCTTGACGATCTTGCCGTCGTTGACCGCGATCACCGGTGAGCCCTGCTTGGCGAAGATGTTCGTGCCGGTGCTCGCAGTAGAGCTGATCGGCACCGCGGCATTGGAGCCGACCGTGCGCTTTGAGGCCAGGCTCAGCACGTCGTCGTCGGCGTACTTCGCCGGCGCTGCGACCGGGAAGTGACCCTGCACCAGACCGGTCAGCGCCCCGACCAGCTGCGACGGGATCCCGCCGATCAGCTTCGCGCGCAGCAACACCGACTGCACGTACCAGCCCGCGTGGTTATACGCATAGATCGCCTGCGCCAGATTCGAAGACGCGCCCGCCGCGTGCAGATACCGCGCCGCGGTGAAGATCGCGTCGACCGGGTTATAGGGATCCGCGATCCCGTCACCGTTGGCATCCACCGCCCAGCGCTTCCACGTCGACGGCAAGAACTGCATCCAACCAACCGCGCCCGCCGAGGACACGGACAGGTTGCGCCCGTAGTCGGTCTCGATCTCGTTGATCGCCGCCAACACCTGCCACGGCACCTGATACTCGATCCCCGCAGCCTGGTAGATCGGGATCAAAAACGGCGGGATCTGGAAACTGTCGATGAAGAAGTTCGGGACCCCGATCGGGGCCGGCCCCGGAATCGACAGCGAATAGGTCGGATTGTTCGCCGCGGGGACGCCAGGACCGCTCGGCAGGTTCGAGTTCGTCTTCTTGGTCTTCTTCGTGCTCTGCGTGGAGTCGTCAGAGCACGTCGAGCTGCTGATCGTCTGCGGGCGCGACGAGCTGGGCTGGTTGCGGCTCGGGTGATTGGGGAGCGGCGCCGAGCTGCTGCTCGAGGTCGTCGTGCTGGAGGATGAGCCGGAGCTCGAGCTCGATCCTGTGGAGCTCGAGGAGGAAGAACTGGAGCTGCTCGGAGTCGAGCTCGAGCTGGAGGTTGTGGGCCCGGCGCTGCTGCTGGTGGTGGTGGTCGTCGCCGACGATGACGACGACGACGACGTCACGGGCGCGCACGATTCGCTCTCGGACACCACGACACCCTTGACCGGGAGGTTCATGGCCGAGATCGGGGTCCCGGGAGCGACGTTCACATTGAACGTGTAGGTCTGGCCGCCGACGACCGTGACGGTGACGGTGCACGCGTCGGCTGAGGCATCCGACAGGGCGACCGTGCCGAGCGTTGCCAACGCTCCGACCACGAGGGCCAGCAAAGACAACAACTTCCCCCTGGTCAGCAACTGTCGGCCTGCTCCTCTTCTCTTGTCCGGGTGTGCGCTGCTGTGAACGCTAACGTGCAGCAAGGACGCTCCACGCAACCTACTGGCTGGTTCTGAGCTTTTCAACGC
>JBKQJQ010000314.1:0-3090 GCA_052147875.1 Solirubrobacteraceae bacterium
GTCGCGCTGAAGGCCGAGAACCTGCAGCGGACTGGCTCCTTCAAGCTCCGTGGCGCGCTCGCCAAGATCGCGTCGCTCGATGATCTCGAGTGCGCCCATGGCGTCGTCGCCGGCAGCGCCGGGAACCACGCGCAGGCGGTTGCCTACGCGGCGCGGGCCCGTGGTGTCCACTGCGAGGTGTTCATGCCCGAGACGGCGCCGATCGCGAAGGTCGAGGCGGCCGCCTCGCTCGGCGCGCAGGTGCGACTCGTCGGGACGACCGTCGACGACTCGCTCACCGCCGCCCACGAACGCGCCGACGAGCGCGGGCTGGCGTTCGTGCACCCGTTCGACGACCCGAGCGTCGTGGCCGGCCAGGGCGGGCTCGGACTCGAGCTGCTGGACCAGGTTCCCCATCTGGCGCGCGTGATCGTGCCCGTCGGGGGCGGCGGTCTGGTCAGCGGAGTCGCGATCGCGGTCAAATCCCAGCGTCCCGAAGTTGAGGTGATCGGCGTCCAGGTCGACACCTGCGCGCCGTTCCCGGCCTCGCTGTTGGCGGG
The DNA here is from genome assembly GCA_052147875.1 of Solirubrobacteraceae bacterium. GTDB lineage: Bacteria > Actinomycetota > Thermoleophilia > Solirubrobacterales > Solirubrobacteraceae > Palsa-465. Next base: position 540 of record JBKQJQ010000314.1, read on the forward strand.
CGAGCCGGTCGCGGTCGACTCGGCCCTGACGATCGCCGACGGGATCGCCGTCAAGCGTCCCGGGAAGCTGACGCTGGCGCTGATCCGCCACTGGGTCGACCGGATCGTGCTGGTCGGCGAGGACGAGGTCGCCGAGGCGATGGTGTTCCTCCTCGAGCGGGCCGAGCTGGTCGTCGAGGGCGCCGGCGCGGTTGGCGTCGCGGCGCTGCTGGCAGGCCACGTGAGTGAATCGGTGTCGGGGACGACCGCGATCGTGCTGTCAGGCGGCAACGTCGACGCCGGGCTGCTGCTGGCGATCGCGCGCCGCCACGAGAGTCAGTCCGGCCGCCGGCTGTTACTGCTGGCACGGCTGCCCGATCGTCCCGGGTCACTCGCACGGCTCCTGGCGCTGGTGGGCCACCAGGGCGCGAACCTGCTCGATGTCGAGCACATCCGCGAGGGCTTCGACCTGCACGTGCGCGAGACCGCCGTCCAGCTGGTGCTCGAGACGCGCGGCCCCGAGCACGCCGCGGTGGTGATTGGCGCCGTCCGCGAGGCCGGCTACGCCGAGCCGCGCGCGGTCCGGTAGGCGCGCGCCTCGCCGACCAGCGCGGCGATCACGGGGCTGCGCTCGTCGGCCTCGGGGTGCCACTGGACGCCGAGCACGAACCGCTTATCGGGTGCCTCGATCGCCTCGACGAGTTCGTCGAGCGTCGATTTGCCGGTGACCTCGAATCCGTCGGCGACGGTGTCGACCGCCTGATGGTGGTGCGACTTGGTGTTGTGCAGGTCCTCGCCGGCGGCGAGCGCGGCCCGCGACCCGGCCTGGAGCGCGACGCCGTGGTCGGAGCCCTCGAAGTTCCCGGGCGTGCGGCGGTGCTCCTCATGGCCGAGCACGTCGGGAAGGTGCTGGACCAGCGTGCCGCCGAACGCGACGTTCAGCACCTGCATCCCGCGGCAGACCGCAAGCACCGGCATGTCGAGCTCGACCGCGCGGCGGACGAGCGCGATCTCGGCCCGGTCGCGCAGCGGGACCGTGCCGTTGGTCGCCGGGTGCGGATCGGCGCCGTACAGCGCCGGGTCGACGTCGTGCCCGCCGGCGAGCACCAGCCCATCGATGTGGTCAAGGGCCTCGTCCGGGTTCTGTGTGAGCTCAGGGTCAGGCGGGATCATCAGCGCCAGCCCGCCCGCGCGCTGGATCGCGTCGATGTAGGAGTAGGGCAGCAGCGCCGCGGGCTGGTTCCAGACGCCCCAGGCGGCGTCAAGGTGCGCAGCGCAGATGCCGATTGCGGGACGCTCGGGGGTCATCGTCGTTGTCAGGCTAGCTGTTGCGCAGGAGCGCCCGCTGGACCTTGCCGCTGGCGGTCTTCGGCAGCTCGGAGGCGAACTCGACGATCCGCGGGTACTTGTATGGCGCTGTCTCGCGCTTGACGTGGGCCTGGAGATCGGCCGCCAGCTGTTCACCGGGCGCATAGCCGTCCCTGAGCACGACGACCGCGCGGACCACCGCGCCCCGTTCGTCGTCGGGCGCGGCGACGACCGCAGCCTCGGCGACCGCCTCGTGCGAGACGAGCGCCGACTCGACCTCGAACGGGCCGATCCGGTAACCCGACGAGATGATCAGGTCGTCGGTGCGCCCCTCGAAGTACAGGTAGCCGCCGTCGTCCTGCGTGACGCGGTCGCCGGTGTGCCAGGGCTCGTCCTCGGGCGCCGGCTCGCCGTCGAGGTAGCCGACGAAAAACGTCGGGTCGGTCGCGGGATCGTTGAGCACCAGCTCGTGGTCGATGACCTCTAGCTCGACGCCGGGTAGCGCCCTGCCCATCGAGCCGGGGCGGACGTCGCCGCCCGCCGGCACCCCGGTCAACTGGCCGGTCTCCGTCTGTCCGTAGCCGTCGCGGATCGTCAGGCCGGTCGTTTCGTGGAAGGCGCGAATTACCTCGGGGTTGAGCGCCTCGCCGGCGGCGACCAGGCCGCGCAGCGACGGGACGGGTTCCAGGGCGGCTCGCTTCGCGATCACGCGGTATTCGGTCGGCGCCATGCAGAGCACGTTGACCTGCTCTCGCGCGATGATCTCGAGACGCTCGAACGGGTCAAAGCGGGCGTCGTGCAGGAGTGCCGCCGCGCCCGTCAGCCACGGGGCGATGAACACGTTGCGGGCCGACTTCGACCAGCCGCTGGCGGCCGTGCACCAGACGAGCTCGTCCGGTTGCGCTCCGAGCCAGTGGCGCGCCTGGAGTTGCTGGCCGGGGAGGTAGCGCTGGCCGTGAACGACGCCCTTCGGCTCGCCGGTCGTGCCGCTGGTGAACGTGATCAGACACGGGTCAGTTGGCTCGAGCTCGACGGCGGTAGCGGCGTCGGCGGTCGCGGCGTCGGCGGGAGCGGCGTCGGCGGTAGCGGCATCGGCGGTGAACAGCGACTCGTCGGGCACCAGGATCACGTCGCAGTCGGGATTGCCGAGCTCGCCGGCGTTGCGTTCGTCGCAGACGACCAGCTTCGGGGTTGCGGCCGTCAGTCGGAGCTCGAGGTCCTTTGCGCGCAGCTGCTCGTTGCAGGGCAGCGCGACGGCCCCGAT
>JBKQJQ010000315.1:0-3038 GCA_052147875.1 Solirubrobacteraceae bacterium
GCGGCCAGCAGCTCGGCGGTCATGGCCGCCCGGGTCGTGCCTTTGACGGTCGTCGCGGCGAGCGGGAGGTCCTCGGTCATCGGCTTGCCGTCGGTCGGGCCGTAGCCGTACACGTTTTCAAGGCTCACCAGCAGCGCGCCGTGGTGTTCGGCAGCGCTCAGTACCCCTCGCTGAAGCGGCGGGAACCGCTCCGGCCAGCTTGTGTACGGAGCGTTCAAACACTGGTAGATGACAGCAGCGCCCTCGGCTGCGTCGCTGGCGGCTCGCGGGTCGGTCGCATCGGCAGCCCGCCAGTCGATCCCGTCAACGAGCCCTACCGGACGCTGGCGCGAGACCGCCCGGACCGGAAGACCCAGCCCGGCCAGATGGGCGCTGAGTGCACGCCCGACCTGCCCGGTCCCGAACACCACGTGGACCTGACCGTCACTCATGACGGTGCTCCGGTGCTCGCCGCAACGCCACTGTTGCCGCGACCGGGCCGGTGTGCTCGGCTTCGGACTCCGGCGAGGTCGTGGAAGCCGGCCGTGGCGGTGCCGAGCAGAAGCACACCGGATGCGATGCCCGTGGTCGCGATCAGCGCTGTGCCTGACATCGTGGCAATAAGGATCACCGGCCCTATCGTCAGCAGCCAGCCAACCGGCCGGTAGCGGGGAATGTGCACGCGGTGGTCGAGGTACAGCAGCAACGGGCCGATGGTGATCGCGATCGATGGCAGCACCCAGTCGGAGTGACCGGCGGCGCTGACGAGAACCGGCAGGACGATCGCCGCCGCGAACTCGATCACCGTGGCGATCGTGACCGCCCGCTCGATGCGCCTGCCCTCCGCACTCTTGGGCCGCGGGGCGGTGCCACTCGCGGCCGTGAACGCGTAGACGAATGCGCCGATCGCGGCAACGCCAGAAACGGCGATCAACACGTGTGCTGCGTCGCCACCAATCACCGCGCTCCCGCGCACCAACCAGAATGTGGCGAACGCCGCCTGAATCAGGCCGCCGATTCACCGCACTCGCCGCGACCACGCCGCGGTGGGCGTCAAATCCGCTCCACTTGTTCCCGGGCTCAGACCCGCGTCGCCCGCCGACCCTGAATTGGTCCCCGCCGGATGCTCCGCCTGGCGCTCGCTCGCCAGCATCGCCGACTCCTTCCTTCACCCTCGAGCACTCCGGCGGTCGGCGACCGCGAAGCCTCGAATTGTCAGCCCTATAACCTACTCCATTTCATGAAATGTGTTTCTAGAAAAGAACGTCTACCCTAGTTGGCGTGGCCGAATGGAGCTTCCTCACCAACCACGCGCGAGCCCTTCTCTGCATCGCCCACGACCCCGGCGCGCGCCTCCGCGACATCGCCGCGACGTTGGGGATCACGGAACGCCGCGCGTTCGGGATCGTCACCGACCTCATCGACGCCGGCTATGTCCTCAAAGTCAGGGACGGCCGTCGCAACCGCTACCACATCCAAAACCACCTGCCCCTACCCGAAGCGATCGGGCGACAACGCACGATCGGCGACGTACTCGAACTACTCACCGGCACCACAGCAACAGACGCCGGGTAACCGGCACAGCACGGGCCGGGGAACCGCGCAAACGAGACCGTGCAGCACCACGGCTCAAGGCCTAGTGGCGCGGATCAAGCAGGTTCTCGGGACTACCCAGCACGTTTGCGCCGACACCTCAGTCGCTCGTCTACCGGTTCGGTCTGTGAGGAGGGCGGCGCATCGATGGAACAGCGCCGCAGGTGGCGGCGTGCGTCGACGGTCAGATCGGCTCAGACGCGCCTCTCAACGAGCGACCACGACCCGCGGATCGTCCGATGACGGCTGTCGGGAGCTGGTTAACCGGCCTGGCGATCTCTCACCAGGCCGGTTCACGATCTAGAAGCTGACGCTGCCACTGCCGTACACCGTCCCCATCTGAGCGACAGTGCGAGAGCTGTTGCTGAAGTTGCACTGCCCCATCTTCGGGCCGCTCTTATAGGTCGAGCCGATAAAACCAAACGATTCCGTGAGCCGGATCGTCCCGTGAATACCAGCGTAGAGCCCGGTCCCGCTTACGACCGGGGCTGCAGCTGTCTTAGTGAGAGAGGCCGAGCACGTTGCGGCGTTGACGGTCGGGTTGGCCTTATTGACCTTCGCCGTGATCGCCGTAAGGTCAATCGTGATCGTGCCCTTCTGGAGCGTTGCCGTCCCGAACTTCTTACCACCACTGCCAGTCGCAGGCGAGCTTGACCCGTAATCGCCGACCGCGCCCGTAAAAAGGATCTTCCCCTTCCCCTGGCTCGACCCGGGCAACACGAATATCTGGATCCGACCACCTGCCGGCGTTCCCGACGAGCCCTGCCCCAGCGCAACCGACGCACCGACGATCAAACAGGCAAGCAGACCCGCGACACCAACCGTTGTCTTTCCTAGCCGCATCACAACCCCTCCTGTTCGAGTCTCCACTCAGACCGCGCAGCGGATCGACTCACCCCCCGTCGCGCGGGTCCCCAGCGGGGGCGCGAGCATAGAGCGCGAACTAAAGCCAGATCGTTGCGAAACGGTTAGGCAATCCAGGGTCGGTCCGTAGCCCACTCCCCAGCGGCCGAGACCTGGCCACTTTGGTGCCGAACGTTGCGGCTACCTTTGAGACGGACGGCGCGTCGCATTTCGCCTCGGGCCTGAGTCTTGACCATCGGTGCACAACCACTCCACCGCGGATCACCGCACGTGGACGGCCATCTCGCTCGCTTTCTGGCTACTGGCTCGCACTCGCGCCGCTGCCTTGGCCAGCTCGGGGTACTCGTAGGCGGCATCAGGGGCGCCGCGCACCGCCGCGTCGAGCGTCTTGGCATCGTCGCCGACGAGGATCCGCCACTGGCCTGACCGGACCCCATCGAGGATGATCGTGGCCGCATCGGCCGCGGTCAGCGGCGCCTTGTCGCGGAAGTCGCTCTCCACCTGCGCGAGCAGTCGGCGCAGGTCGTCGGCGGATGCTCGCTTGGGCAACATGCCGGCGCTGATCAGGCTGGCCTGCGCCTTGGCGGGGATCATCTCCTCGA
>JBKQJQ010000316.1:0-4950 GCA_052147875.1 Solirubrobacteraceae bacterium
CTCATCGCCTGCCGAGCACCGCGGCCATCCGCTGTGGCCTGATCCCCAGCGCTTCCGCATCGGCGGCTCCCCGCGGCGAGGTCATCGAGGCCTCCATCAGCTCCGCTCGCTAAACCGCAACTCCTCGCCGGGGTTGTCGTTGTAGCAGCGAGGACCGCTGTCTCAACCAGCACCAGCCGTGCTGGACGTGACGGCGGTTGGGTCTCCCCCGCGGTGTGTGCGGGGCGCAAACCCGCCGGGCCCAAACGGGCCCGGCGGGTGAGCGGAATGCCCCCATTGCCCCTACACCCAATTCAAGGTCCGCGCAATCCGCTGGTGACCGATTGCGCGCCCGGCCGTGCTGTGATTACCGGGTGCCGCTCTCGTTAGTAGCAGGCACGCTGTCCGGTCACAGTAAGCCTGCGGCGGTTCAAAGTTACCCACCTGGCACGGGGTCGGGGTTGTCCAGCCGGGTCCGGACCCTCGTTGGATCGTTCGCGACCGCCCACTCGGTCGTGCGGTCCGCGAGCGCTCGCTGTCGAAGGCGAGATCGGAGACGCCGTGGCGAGACTGCTGCCGCCGTCGCGGAAGGGGAAGTCTCGGCCACAGCGGGGCTGCCTTCCACGACGTGCAGGTGATCCTCGCGCTCACCAACGCTAAGGAGCGCTCCGCGCGCACCCGATCGTTAAGGTCTGTAACAGGCAGGGTCGTTTGGGACCTAGATCGTTTGAGACAGCGAGGGGGCCTCGGCTCGTCGCGTCCCAGTCGGCTTGCCCTGTAAGTCCTGATCCAGAAAGCAATGCATCATGCCTAGAGCCTGTCTGACCGCCCGCGTGGCGGCACTCGCCGCCGTGTGTGCTGTGGGCGCGCCCGTGGCGATCGCTACCACTTCGGCCGCCGCGGACCGGCAGGCGACCACGACGCTGGCGAAGTCTGTCGCTCCGGTGGCTGCCAACAATCCGGGGGTCGGTGCGGTCTCCGGGATCGAGAGCAAGACCAGTCCACTGAGCAGCTTTGTGGACGACACCACCTCCCCGACGACCACGGTGAGCAGCCCGACCGTACGCACTCCCGCCTCCGAGACGGCCACCGTCAGGGCCGGAGGCACTGCCGCCGTGGCTGCGACTTCGACCGCTCAGGGCTTTCTTGGCATCGCCACCGAGCTCACCACGATCCCCACTTTGTCGGGCTCCGCAGCCGATCCGGACACTCCCCTCCTCCACTTGCTGAGGAACCTCTCCCCAGGCGCACCGATCCTGCTGCGCCTGGGCGGTGTTTCAGCAGACGATTCCTGGTGGGCGATCCCGGGCATGAGGACGCCGCCCTACCTTTACACGCTCACCCCGCAGTGGGGCGCCGACGTCCAGGCGCTGCTCAAGGCGCTGGGCGGCAAGGCCATACTCGGCGTCAACCTCGAGCAGGACTCCAAGATCGACTCCAAGATCGCCAGCGCCGAGGTCGCCGACTTCGACCGGTACGTCGGCGCGAGCCTGATCGATGATTTCGAGCTGGGCAACGAACCGGAGTACTACCCGCTGGCTGTGGTGACGGGACGCGCGCGCGGCCACTACACGTTCGCCGATTACGGCAAAAAGTTCTCCAACATCGCCTCGGCGCTCGGTGAGGCTCCGCTCGCCGGCCCGGGCTCGGGCGCACCACGCTGGCTGGCCAAGCTGGGCACGGTACTGAGCGACATGCCCTCGCGCCTGAAGCTGGTGACGGTGCATGCCTATGCGATGAAGAACTGCTCGCGCATCACGCACCTGTCGGAATCGCAGTTCTTTGCCCGCGCGTCCATCCAGGGCCTGGCCGACTCGATCCACCGGACGGTCAAGGCGGCCGCCGCCCACGGCAAGCCGCTGCGCGTGGACGAGATCAACGGCGTCTCCTGCGGGGGTGAGGCCGGGCTGTCCAACTCGTTCGCCGAGGCGCTGTGGGCGCTGAACGTGCTCCCAGCGCTGTGGCAGGCCGGCGTCCAGGGCGTCAACTTCCAGACGATCGACGGCAACCTCAACCAGATGATCACCGCCAAGCACTCCGCCTCCGGCTGGAGCGTCACGGTCGAACCCGAGTACTACGGGCTGCTGTCCTTCGCCGGCGCCGCACCCGCCGGCTCGCATCTGCTGCGCATCTCCAACCCCGGCCTGGCCCACTTCTACCAGTTCGCCGTGCGCGCGCCGGACGGGTCAGAGCAGGTCGTCCTGACCAACGTCGGCTCCGTCGCCCGCACGATCGGCGTCACCGCCTCGGGCACCCACGGCACCGGATCACTGTCGCTCCTGAGCGCCAAGTCGCTGAGCGCCACCGGCGGCACGACGCTGGCGGGCCAGAGCGTGTCCTCGCGCACGGGTCAGCTCACCGGCACGCCGAGGCTGACGCTGGTCAGGCCCAACGCCAAGGGCGTGTATGCAGTTCGGGTTCCGGCGCACGCCGCCGCGATCCTGACGCTCTCCGCCTGAGGGCGCCTCCTGCCCGCGCGCCTGCGTTCTTTGTCGCTGCGCCGCCCGCGGCGTAGCGAGCTGATCGCCGCGCCGGCGCTAGCCTGCGGGCCGTGAGCTTCCGAACCGAGCTTGCGGGTGGGTGAAGATGACTGGCGTCTCGAGCTTTGACGCTGTGCTCGGCCCGCGCGCCGCCAGCGCGGTTGTGATTCTCGACGGTGCGATGGGCACCGAGCTTGAGCGGCGCGGCGTGTCGATGGATGCCGACGCCTGGTGTGGGCTGGCGAATCTCACTGCGATCGACACCGTCCGCGCGATCCACGACGACAACATCGCGGCGGGCGCCGACGTGATCACGACGAACACGTTCATGAGCGGGCCCGGGCCGATGGATCGCGCCGGTGCAGGCGACAGTTTCGCCCACGGGATCCGCAACGCCGCGCGCGTTGCGATGGACGCGGTGCAGAGCGCCGATCACCCCGTGGCGATCGCGGGTTCGGTGAGCTGCCAGACCTGGGCTGAACCCCGCGCCGGCAGGCGGCTTCGTGACGAATACGCGCGTCAGATCGACCTGCTAGCCGAGTCAGGGGTCGATCTGATCGCGCTCGAGATGGTCAGCGAGGAGGCGCATGGTGCCCCGGCGCTCGAGGCGGCGCTCGCGAGCGGTCTGCCGGTGTGGGCGGGGTTCAGCATGCGCAGGGCCTCCAACACCTTCGAGACGCTGCCGACCGTCGACGAGGTCCGCACCGTCGCCGATCGCCTGATCGTTCCTGAGATCGACGCGGTGACCGTCATGCATACCGACGTCGTCGACGCGTCCGAGGGCCTGTCAATGGTTCGGACGCTGTGGGACGGCCCGCTCGGCGTCTACCCGCACCACGGTGTCTGGTCGGAGCCGAACTGGACCTACTTGGATATGGAGCCCGACGAACTGGTCCGCTACGCTCGCGGCTGGCTGGATCAGGGCGTCGGCATTCTCGGAGCTTGCTGCGGCCTGACCGCACGCCACGTCGCGGCGCTTCGGGTCGCGGCCGGCCGCTAGCGGGGGTCGTCCCGGACATGGGCGGGAGCCTCGTGCGGCGTTCACTCTGCTTGAGGAGGCCGGGTTTGCTCCTGGTTAGGGCCGTGCCGACCGCGGTCCCGGCGTGCCTATGATCAAAAGCGAAAGGAGGCTCGATGCGTAAAGTGTTCGCATTTCTGGCCCTGCCCGCGATCGCGCTGGCGTTGGCCGCGTGTGGCAGTTCCAACTCGAGCAGCTCGATCACTAGCAGTGCCGCCGCGAAGGCGAGCTCAACAGCGTCGGCGTACGCGAGCTCGACGTCTTCGTCTGCGAGCTCGACTTCAGCGGCCGCCGCTGTCACGATCTCCGCCAAGACGATCCCCGGTCTAGGCCCGGTGCTCGTCAACGCCCAGGGACACACGCTCTACACGTTCGCCCCCGACAAGGCCAAGAAGGTCACCTGCGTTGGCGGCTGCGCGTCGGTATGGCCGCCGGTGATGCTTGCTGGAGCGAAGGCGGCTGGCTCCAGTGGGGTGAAGGCCTCGCTGCTGGGCAGCGATCCCGATCCGAGCGGCGGCAAGGTGGTCACGTATGCCGGCTGGCCGCTGTATTCCTACGTCGCCGATACGGCTCCCGGCGCTCACGCCGGGCAGTCGGTCAACCTCAGTGGTGGCCTGTGGTATGTGATCTCCCCATCGGGCAAGGTGATCACCAAGAGGTAGCGGCCCCGAAGCCCGCCAAGCAGCCCGAGCAGCGCCCCGCTTGCGGCGGGAGGCAGATTCTTGACCGACGACGCCTCCATCGTCCGGACTGCGCCGCCGTGCGACGAGCCTTCGGCGCCGGAGCGCGCCCAGCGTTGTTAGAGCGGGCTCAGATGCGAAGGTCGCTTGTCCGTCGCCCGCTTCGGGACCGGTGAGGGGGCAGAAACTCCGCCGCCTCAAGCCCATCGAGCGGTAGCCAGATCAGAGCGAGAGCGAAGCGGTCTCCTCCGTGCGCAGACCTGGGACGCGCGGCTTCCCCTCGTTCCTTTCGGTGCCGACTTGAGCGCGACCAATCCCCTGGAACGCATCACCCGACTGCCGCTTCGCTTCCCCATGCGTGACAACCACGTAGGCTTCAGCGCCAGGCGACCCGTGACCGCAACCCTGGCCCCGTTGCGTCGCTCCGCTCCGCCCCGGATCCGGATCGCCGCTGACCGACACGCAGGCAATCATCACGAGCAGCCACAGACATGAGCGCGAGGAGCATGAAATCGACCACTGAGGGTGAGGCTGCGAGACGGACAGCTCCGCCGGGAGCCGGGGGCAAGGGCAAGCTCCCGCATCTCTCGCTGCGGGAGCGGGCGGCGCGCGGTAAGGCTGAGCGGGCGGAGCTGCCGCGCAGCGCGCACGGCGAGTGGTCGGCGTCATCTGCCCGTCGCGATCCGGTTGAGCTGTTGGAGGAGCAGGCCGTGTCGCGCGTGCCGGAGCTGGTGCCGATCCGCTACGGGCGGATGCTGGTCTCGCCGTTTACGTTCTACCGCGGTGCGGCGTA
>JBKQJQ010000317.1:0-4036 GCA_052147875.1 Solirubrobacteraceae bacterium
AGCAGCTCGGGCACGACCGCGGCTCCGACGTAGCCGGTGACTCCGGTGACGAGTACCTTCACCGCGTCGCCGGCGCCGCCCACGGCGCCCGCATGACGAAGCTGCGATCGAGCGTCGTCGCGGCCGGCGCTCCCGCGAGCTTGAGTGCCGCCTCGAACTCCTCTAGCAGGATTTCGAGCACGCGCTGGGCGCCGGCGGCCCCGCTGACGGCGAGGCCAGCCAGCACCGGCCGGCCGACCATCACAGCGCTTGCCCCGAGCGCGAGCGCCTTCAGCACGTCGGTGCCGCGCCGGATTCCGCCATCGACGAGTACGTCGATTTCGCCGCCGACCTCGTCGACCACCGCCGGCAATGCATCGGCGCCGGCCAGCACCGTGTCGAGCTGTCGGCCACCGTGGTTTGACACCACCACTCCAGCGGCCCCGTGCTCGACCGCCAGGCGCGCATCGCCGGGCGTCAGGATGCCCTTGACGATCACGGGAAGCTCGCTGTCTGAGACGAGCTGGGCGATGTCCGCCCAGGTCAGCTCGGAGTCGATCTGGGCGCCGACGTTGACCGGGGTGATCCCGGCCTCCGCGACCAGCGCCGCGGCGCGCTCGAGCTCGGCCGTCTCCTCGTCGGAGACCGGGAAGCGATCCTCGCGGTTTCGCGTTCCACGCACCGGCAGATCGACCGTCACGACGATCGCCTCGAACCCGGCCCGGGCCGCCCGGTGAACGAGCTCCCAGCTGATCTCACGCTCGTTGAGCACGTACAGCTGAAGCCAGCGTGTGACGTCGGGGACCGCGGCGGCCAACCCCTCCGGGGAGGTTGTCGCGAACGTCGACAGGCACATGATCGTGTCCGTTGCCTGGGCCGCGCTGGCGGTCGCCGGCTCGGCGTCGGGATGCGCGAGGCGCTGGAACGCCGTCGGTGCGACGACGATCGGGTGTGGCCGCATCCGGCCCAGGATCTCGACGCCCGGCTGTGGGGGCCCGCCTCCGACCAGCATCCTCGGCAGGATCGCCAGTCGGTCCCAGGCGGCGACGTTGTCGTTCATCGTCGTCTCGTTGCCGGCCCCGCCCGCTATGTAGCCGAGCGAGCCCGGGCTCAGGATCGTGGCCGCGGCGCGCTCATAGTCGGCGAGTGAGACCAGCTCCGAAGGTTGTTCGTCGGCCATCCGGTCAAAAGCTACGCAAAATGCGCAGCGAACCACGTGCAATCCGAAATTCGCCGCAGTTTGCAGGGAATCCTGTGATCACGAAGTTCCTGCGATTTCCGACAATCGTCGTTGCGCGAAGGGGGCGAGATTCGCTTTGATGGTGACAGCAGGGCGGCAGTCAAATCTCAACCGGGGTCTAGGTCACGCATGTCGAATGGTCGCGCCGCGGCCGCGAAAGCGAGCTGCGAAAACTGCTTCTTTCATCAAAATCTCCTGTGCGCGATCGAAGCGGGCGGGCCATGCGCGACCTTCAGACCGGCACATCCCGACGGCCTCCGTCCTCCGACCCAAATGCGGTTCGTGTTCCGCCAGGAGCGTCGGATGCAGGTCGCGTGGGCGTTCCCGTCCCCCGCTGAGCAGGTCGCTCTGCACGCGTGAGCCGGCGCCGCGCGGCTGAGCCCGGCGCCCCGCTCGTATATCGTTACGACCATGTACTGGCCGCTGTTCGGCGGGTTTATCGCGTTCGTGCTGCTGGCGGTGTTTTTGGGTTGGATCCTCGACCCCGACCGCCGCTGGAACGCCGATCGCGACCGTCACTGAGCGCCGGCGAGCTCGGCGCGCTCGGCCCTGCTGGCGATCCACTCCGTGCCGGCGGTATCAGTAGCTCCATGCGCGAGGATCGAGCAGAACACGGTCAGCGCCGCAAGGTTGAAGATCTTCGATCCGGCGGTCACGTGCTCTGACAGCACCAGCAGCGAGAAGGTCATCGTCGCGACGCCCTTGGGACCGAACCACGCCATGAAGGCGCGCGTCGCGGTGTCGGTTGGAGTCGAGACGAGCGCTGTGAAGACCGCCACCGGCCGGGCGATCAGCAGCGTCACGACGACCACGCCGATCGCAGCCCAGCCGGAGCCGAACAGGCCGTTGAGCGTCAGCAGCGACCCGAACACGACGAATACCCCGAGCTTGACGATCTCCACCAGGTCCTCCTCCTGGCGCTCGAAGTAGCCGCGGATGTCGGGACGCTGGATGCCGAGCACGATCGCTCCGACATAGACCGCTATCAGCCCGTTGCCGTGCGGCAACAGCGCGGCGATCCCGTATAGGGCACACGCCACGCCGAGCGCGTAGAGCGCCTTCTGATGCGACGGGATGCCCCGCGCCAGTCCCGAATCACGCGGCAGCAACCGCGACGCGACAAATCCGACGACCACCCCGACAAGGAACCCGAAGCCGATGTTCTCGAGCGCGAACTGCCACCACACGAAATGCTCTCCACCGGCCCCCAGCGCCGCGGCGAGCACGAGCACCGCCGGCAGCGCGAGCCCGTCGTTCAGACCCGACTCGAGATTCAGCGAATGACGCACGATCCGCGGCACGCGCGGGTTGGTGACGACGCCCGACGACAGCACTGGGTCAGTCGGGGCGAGCAGGGCACCGAGCAGAAACGCCTCGGTCCATGACAGGCCGGCGAGCGTGTGGCCGGCGAGCGCGACGATCACCGCGGTCAGCGGCATCGCGAGCACCAGCTTGCGGAACGGCAGATGCCAGTGCGACTGCAGCATCTCGCCTTCGACCTCGAGCCCGTCGCGAAACAGGATCACGATCAGGGCCGCGTTGGCGAGGTCAGAGACGAAAGTGCTGTCCGCGTCGAAGTGCAGGACCTTCAAGCCGCCATCGCCGAGCACGAACCCGGCGAGCACGAACAGCGCCGTCAGCGAGACGAAGCTTCGGCGCGCCAGGCCGGAGGTCAGCGCGCCGACGATCAGCAGCGCTCCGAGCGCGAGCACCGACGATTCGAAGCGCGTCGACGCGACCGCGGCGATCAGCGGTATCTGCAGGTGCACCGCGCTCACGAGCACAGTGTCCCGGTTAAGTAATCGGCCCGCACCTGCCCGATCTGGAAACACTAGAGTTCCCGCACGCGGTGCTCCTCGCGTGCGGCGATGTTCGCGAGGGCCACTACCGAGAGAGGAGCGAAGTGAAGATAACCGTGCTGGGCAAGTCGCCGTCCTGGCAGGACGCGGCTGGGGCATGTAGCGGCTATCTCGTTCAAGAGGGCGAGTTCACGCTGTTGCTCGACTGCGGCAATGGCGTCTTCTCGAAGCTGCGCCGCACGGTCGACTACGTCGACGTCGACGCGGTGCTGATCAGCCACATGCACGCCGACCACTTCCTGGACCTGGTGCCGTTCAGCTACGCGCTCTGCTACGCGCCGCGCCAGCAGCCGGTTCCGGTCGGCGGCTATCCGGGGACCGACCACCCGGCTCGCCCCCATCTCTACGCCCCCAGCGGTGCCACCGAAGTGTTTCGCAAGATGGTCAGCTGCTGGGGCCCCGACGACCTGATCGACAACGCGTTCAGGCTGCACGAATACAAGGCGACCGACGAGCTCACGATCGGACCGCTTCGTGTCCGCTTCTGCGAGGTGCCGCACTACACGGTCACGCACGCCATCGAACTGTCGAGCAACGGCTCGCGGTTCACGTTCAGCGCCGATTGCAGCCCCAACCAGCAGCTCGTGCAGTTTGCGCGCGACACCGACGTGCTGATGATCGAGGCGACCCTCCCTCGCCCGGAGCGGACCGGGATCCGCGGCCACCTGACGCCAGAGGAAGCTGGGCAGCACGGTCGCGACGCGAGCGCACGGAGGCTGATCCTCACCCACTATTCCGATGAGATGGACCCCGACTGGGCGCGCGACGAAGCCGTGCGAGCGTACGGCGGGCCCGTCGAGCTGGCGCGCGAGGGCGAGGTCTACACCATCTAGCCGGGGCCGGGCCGGGGGCCGGGCTGCGCGGGCGCGGCGAGCGCGAGGTCTGACCGCTGGCCAGGCGAGGTCGGCCGAGCCGACTGCCGTCGGCCCGGCCGATCCCGCCTTGGGAGGGCCCCCAA
>JBKQJQ010000318.1:0-3226 GCA_052147875.1 Solirubrobacteraceae bacterium
GCACGCGAGATCGTGCAGACCGAGTAGACGAGCGTGCCATGCGGCGCCGTCGCCTCTGCGCCGGCGCGCAGCACCCGGGCCTGGAGATCGCTCAGCTCGGCGATCCGCTCGGGGCTCGTGCGCCAGCGCAGGTCCGGTCGCGACTGGAGCGTTCCGAGTCCGCTGCAGGGCGGGTCGACGAGGACCGCGTCATAGCGCTGATCCCCGGGAGCCGGCTCGGCGGCGTCGGCGATCACGACCCGCGCGCAGTCAACATGCATCCGGGCGAGCGTCGCCCTCAGCGCCCGCGCGCGCCCGGGATTGCGCTCGACCGCGGCCAGCTCGCCGTCGTCGGCGAGCAGCGCGCCGATGTGGGTCGTTTTCGCGCCGGGCGCCGCGCACAGGTCAAGCACCCTGTCGCCCGGCTTCGGCGCCAGCGCCCGCGACACCAGCATCGAGGCGCGCGACTGGGCCATGATCGCACCGCGCCGGAAAAGCTCTGAGCCCTGGACGTCGAACGGTTGCTCGAGCACCAGCGCCTCGGGAAGCTCGGGGACCGCGTGCGCCGCCAGTTGCGCGCGGACGGCGTCGGGCGACGAGACCAGCGTGTTGACCCGCAGCGCCGACTCGGCGGGCTCGTTGACGCACGCCAGCAACGCGCGCGCGCGGTCGGCGCCGAGCTCGCGCCACCACAGCTCCGCCAGCCAGACCGGGACCGAATCCAGGATCGCTGCTTGCTCCGGCGTGTCATCGGAGAGCTTTTCCAACATCGGGTGTCCCTCGCGGGTCGCTCGGCGCAGGACGGCGTTGACGAGCCCCGCGCCGTTGCGGCTCGAGCGCTTGGCGAGCTCGACGCTCTCGTGCACGGCCGCGTGGTCGGCGATCCCGTCGAGGAACAGGATCTGATCGAGCCCGAGCCGAAGCGCCGCCAGAACGGGCGGCTCGAGGCTCGACAAACGTCTGCTGCAGAGCTGCTGCCCGATGTGGTCGAGCGTCGCGCGGCGCTGGACGGTCCCGTATGCGAGCGTCATCGCCAGCGCCCGCTCGCGAGGGGCCAGTCCAGCCGCTTCGGCGTTCAGCGCGCGATCGGCGTAGGCGTCGTGCTCGAACACGCGGCGGACGACGGCGAACGCGCACCGCCTGGCTGGCGAGACATCGCTTGCCACGGGCACTAGCTCCGCAGGCCGTGCAGATAATCGGCGGCCGACATCATGCGGCGCCCGGCCGGCTGTACGACCAGCAGCTCGAGCGATCCCTGCGCACAGCCGAGCACCGGCAGCGACCCGTCGAGCGTCAGCTCGCCCTTCGGGACCGCTGTCTCGTCGTTCGCGCGCGCCTCCCAGACGAGCAGACGGTCTCCGTCGGCGAGCGGCACGGCTGCGCCAATGTGGGGCGCCAGCGCCCGGACCCGCCGCTCGAGCTCGGCCGCTGACCGACCCGGGTCGAGCACCCGATCGGCCGGGACGATCTTGTCGGCGTACGTCGCCTCGGCCTCGTCCTGGGGATAGCACTCAGGCCGCCGGTCGAGCGTCTGCACCAGCAGCTCGCCTCCGAGCCACGCCAGGCGCCCCGCGACCTTCCCGTACGTGTCGTCGGCGAGGATCGGCTGCTGCTCCTGGGCGCATACCGGTCCGCTGTCGAGCCCGGCCGTGACGCGCATGATCGAAACGCCCGTGATCGAGTCGCCGGCCATGATCGCGCGCTCGATCGGCGCCGCCCCACGCCAGCGCGGCAGCAGCGACGGATGGACGTTGAGCATCTCGTGCTCTGACAGCAGCGGCTCCTTGATCAGCGCGCCGAACGCGCATACGCAGACGACGTCGGGCTCCGCGGCATCAATCCGGGCGCGCGCCGCATCGTCGTTGACCGACTCGGGCTGGTCGAGCTCGATTCCGAGCTCGTCGGCAGCGACCGCGACCGGCGGCGGCGCAAGCTTGCGGCCACGCCCGCGGGGCCTGTCGGGGCGCGTTACGACCAAGGCCGGACGGTGCTGGGATGAGGCGAGCGCGCGCAGTACGGCGACCGCGAACTCGGAGGTGCCGAGGTAGACCGTCCGCACGCTGGATGGGCGCGGCTAGGCGGCCTGTGCCTCGCGCAGCGCCCGCATCGCCTCCTTGCGCTGCTGGCGCGAGATGCGGTCGAGCACCAGGACTCCGTCGAGGTGGTCAATCTCGTGCTGGATCACGCGCGCCTCGAGCCCCGAGGCCTCGATCGTGAGCGGCTCGCCGTGCTCGTCGAGTGCCCGGACGCGTACGTGGACCGGCCGCTCGACGTCGACATGAACCGCCGGCAGGCTGAGGCAACCCTCCTCGAGGATCTCCTTCTCCTTGCCGGACCACTCGACCTCGGGGTTGATCAGCGCCGCGATTGGGGCCTGTTGGTGGACGCGGTAGACCAGCACCCGGTTGAGGATCCCGACCTGGTTGGCGGCCAAGCCGACGCCGAGCGCATCGACCATCAGCTCGCTCATCCGCTTGACCTCGTCGATCAGCGCCTCGTCGAAGCGCTCGACCGTGCGTGCCCGGGTTTTCAGGCCCGGATCGCCGAACTTGCGGACGTGCGCGAGCGCCGCGGTTCGCCGCGCGGCGACCTCGGGATCGAGCTCGTGCTCGTGTGTCTCGTCGGGCTCCTCAACGACCTCGGCGTCGAGTTGCTCGTGCTCGTCTGCGGTGCGATTGGCCACGATCGCGAGTCTAGTGGTCGCTCACGGGAGTACGGTCGCACCGTGAGGTGCGACTGGGGGATGCCAGGCGAGGACGCAGGACCCGACGTGTAGCGGCGCTACACGAGGGTCCGAGGACGCTGCCTGGCGCCGCCAGGCGCGCCTCGAATGCGAACGTAGTCCCTTGAGCGGCCACCAGTAGTCACCCCGCGGAAGGTCGCGCCAAAGCCACCTCTTCTGCGCTCGATCCCCTCAGCTCGCGCGCGACCGCAACCGCCGGGGCTGCACTCAGCGACTCCAGCGCCGGGACCGCATCGTCCAGCAGCGCCGCCGCGTCGGCGCTCCGTCCGAGCCCGATCAGGCAGCGGGCGAGGTCGAGCTGTGTGACCGCCTCCCAGTAGCGGTAGCCGAGCGCGCGGAACTCGCTGACCGCGCTCTCCAGCTGCGGTTCGGCGTCTCCGGCCTGCCCCCGCGCAGCGGCCACCAGGCCACGGCCCCGAGCGAGATGAGCCGTCAGGTAGGGCGGTATGTGACCCGGTGGCTGATCGGCGATCAGCGAGACGAGCACGTCCGCGTCGTCGAGCC
>JBKQJQ010000319.1:0-2859 GCA_052147875.1 Solirubrobacteraceae bacterium
GTCTCGAACAGCTGGCGGCGCAGGCGGTCTGACTCCTGGCGCGCGGGCTCGCCGGGCTTGACGAAGAAATCGGCCAGGAACTCGACCTCGAGGTGCTCGAGCCCCGCCTCGTCGAAGATGTCGGTCATCTGTTTGAGCGATCTGCTCTCGAGCTGGTGCGTCACGTCGGCATGCCACAGCCCGAGCCCGCGGAAGCCCACGCGGGCGGCATGGGTGCAGCGGTCGCGCCAATCAAACGTGCTCCACTCGCGGCCGTAATGGACGTCGACGGGGCCCGCCGAGGTCCAGTAGAGGTCGACAAGCTCGATCTCGCTCATGGGTGGGTTGAAGCTAACGCGGCGGGCCCGAAGCGTCTAGCCATCCTGCGCGTGTGTGCTTGCCGACCTGCGCGTGGGTGCTTGCTCGACCTGGGCGTTTGAGCGTCCTGTGGGCTCGCTTAAACGCCCAGGTCCGAAGCAATCCTGTTTAGGGCCGACACCAACTCGGATGTCCGCGATAACCAGGGTGAGTGGTCCGTGTCCAGCTCAATCACCGGATCGCAGGCGGCAGCGGTGTACATCCGGCGCTGCATCGCGACCGGGATCGCGCGGTCCTGGAGGCACGACACGTACGCACGCGGAAGCTCGGCGAACCGCGGCGCGGCATCGCTGAGCGCGACCGGCTGCGCGAACGCCGCCACCGGTTGTGGCCCAAGCTGCGCCGCCGCCCACGCCGCCCGCTCGGGCGGCGCGCAATGATAAAGCGCCTGGGGCGCGGCCTCGGGGTGCATCCGTGCGACCGGTGGGTCGCCCTCGACGACCATGTTGGCCTGCACCTGGTCACCGGCGGCCTCCGGGAACGTGGTCAGACCGATCAGGCTCTGGCCGTCCTGCGGGACGAAGGCCGAGACATAGGCCAGCGCCGCGACGCCGTCCGGATACTGTGCGGCCGCCTGCGTGATCGCCATCCCGCCCATGCTCTGTCCAACGAGCAGCGCCGGCGGACCGTCTGCGAGCGCAGCGCAGATCCGCTCCGCGTACAGATCGAGCGTCACGTCGGCGAGCGGCGTCGGGTCAGAACCCGCGCCCGGAAGATCGATCGCCTCGATGCTGTGGCCCGCGGCCTCGAGGCCTCCGGTCACCGGACCCCAGCACCACGCGCCTCCGAAGGCGCCGTGAATCAACAGGAACCTGGTCATCAGATCGTCAGCACCACCTTTCCGCGCAGCCCACCGCGTTCTAGCAGCCGGTGTGCCTCGGCCGCCTGCGCGAGATCGAGCGTCAGCGCGACGCGGGTTCGCAGGCGGCCGGTGGCCACCTGACCGGTCAGGTCGGCGAGCATCGCGCCGTCCGGGTGCACGAGCGGCATCTCGTAGCGCAGGCCCCGCTGGGGCTCGAGATCGGCGATCCGGCGCGTGAATAGCGCGATCCCGCCGTCGCGCACGCAATCGACGGAGCCGACCGGGACAGCGTCGAGCAGCGCGTCGACCTCGCGGTCGATCTGCCCGCGGCGGGCGATCACCTCGGTCGCCCCGAGACTTCGCACCCATTGCTCGTCGCCGACCGACGCGACCGCAAGGACATGCAACCCGTCGCGTGCGGCGAGCTGGGTGGCGAAACCGCCGACGGCTCCACTGGCGCCGGTGATCAGCAGCGTCGAGCCCGGCGGCGCGGCGATCAGGTCAAGCGCCTGGCGCGCGGTGAGCGCGTTGAGCGGGACCGTCGCCGCGGACACCGGGTCGAGCCCGGCGGGTCGTGCCACCAGCCACTCGGCTTGCACCGCCGCCGCCTGCGCATAGGCGCCAACGCGACCGCCCGTCTGGACCCAGGGGATCATCCCGAGCACCGGTTCGCCGGCTTCGAACTCCGAAAAGCCCGGATCGTCGATCACGCCGGCGACGTCCCAGCCGAGCACGAACGGCGGTTCTAGCTCGGGCATCCGGCGGCGGTGCGCCCCGGCGCGCGCCGCGACGTCGGTCGGGTTGACGGCCGTCGCCTCGATCCAGACCACGACCTCGCCGGGCCCGGCCGACGGCCTCGGGCGCTCGGCGATCCGCAGCACATCCGGGCCACCGAAGGCCGTCACCTCGCAGACGCGGATCGAGGGCATCGGCACGCGATCGTACGTCGATCGGTGCGACGCCTCGGCCGATCAAGCATCTGCGTTCAAGCACACCTGCGCTTAAGCGCAAAGCTATTGACTTGCCTGGCGAGCCTGGCGTATAAGGGCGCTCGGTCGCGAGGAGGTTTCAAATGAGCAGCACGGAGCCGGAGCCCGCGCTCAGCGCGTTCCCAAGCCCCTACTCGGTGCAGACCCCACCGGGCTGTGAGGGCTGGGAGGAGATGTACCCCTACTACGCGCTGTTCGACGAGCGCCGCCGCGAGACTGACGAAAATCGTTTCTGGTTCTGGAATTCGATGCACTTCCCGCTGCCGATGCCCGCGTTCGACGTGATCTGCATCGACTCTCCGTACCAGGCGGTCGGCTCCTGGCAGAACCGTGTGTTCGCGGTGCCGCCGGCGATGGGGATCGACTATCGGGCGGTCAACGGCTACATCTACATCTCCGGCAACCCGGTCACCGACCCGGACAAGATCGCCGAACGGGCCGGCTTCTTTCAGAAGCGGGCAGGCTACTACTACGAGAACTGGCCTGAGCTGTACGGAAAGTGGCGCGTCAAGATGGAGGCGCTGATCGCCGAGCTCGAGCAGCTTCAGGTTCCCGAGCTGCCCGAGTACGAGCCCGACGAGGTGGCGTTCGGCGACGACCGCAACACCGCCTTCTACGAACTGCTGGACGCCTACGGCCGCTGCCTGCGGATGGGGGACCTGATGTGGCAGCACCACTTCGAGTTCCTGCTGCTGGGTTACGGCGCCTACG
>JBKQJQ010000320.1:0-4085 GCA_052147875.1 Solirubrobacteraceae bacterium
GGGCGGCGGACCCGTCTGCCTGGTCGGGCGGGTGGGTGTAAGGAACTGAGAGGAAAAGCAGCCTGACGCCGCCGCGGCCGAGGACCTTGACATAGCGATCGATCCTCTGCTCGAGATAGGCATCGAACGCGGGCTGGCCGAGGTGGACGAGCTTGCCACCCCAGCGCCAGTCGAACTCATCGCGGTAGCCAAGCTCGACCACCACCTCCTGCGCGCGAAAGCGCCGCTCGTCCTCAGCCCACCGCGATAGAGCATCCGGGCAGTCGGCGGGTGGATCCTCCCAGGTGCCATCGACGTTCAGCTGACCCTTGGTGGAGAAGGAGCATCCGAGCGTTGCGGCGTTGGCCAACTCGACGCCGTAGCTCTGCTCGTTGGCCATCATCGGCACCCCGAGGGTGAACGCGAGTGAATCTCCGATCAACATCACCCGCTTGGGGGGGCAGGTGTCGAAGGTCGTCTCTCCTGACCCGCTCCACTGGAGCGTTGAAGCGCCCAGCGACTGGTACTCGAACCTCGCCTGCTTGGCCGGTGCCAGCGGTGCGAGACCGTATCCGCTGGTGTCCGCGAGCTGCTCCCCGCAGGGCCCGTTTGAGCCCCTCAGCTGTGGCGGCGCCTTGGGCAGCTTGGCGGCGGCCGGCACACCCACGGGCAACGACGCCGCCGCGGAGGCCGCCAGCAGCGAGGCGAACGCGGCCCCGGCGCCGACGGGGGCCAGCGCCCGTACAACCCAGGTCGGTCGGCGCCGCTGCCGGATCGGCTGCTCGATCACGAAATAGGAGAGCGTGCTCACGGCCAGCGTGACGGCCACGCGCAGGCCGAGCAGCCCCGCACCTCTGACGCCGGTCGAGCTCTCGTCGAGCCACAGAAACAACGGAAAGTGCCAGAGATAGATTCCGTAGGAGATCACCCCCAGGCCGCGCAGCGGTCCGAACGCGAGCAAGCGCGAGACCGCCGACCGCGGGACGGTCACGACCGCGAGGATCACGCTGATGACGGCGACGTCGAGCGCCAACAGACCGTAGGGGTAAAGCCAGGCCCGCGATCCATCCGCGAACCAAACGGCGGCTCCTACGGCGATCAGGCCCGCAAGCGCCCAGGCGCCGAGCATCCGGCGACGCGCCGGGGTCAGAACCAGCCTCGTGTCAGGAGCCGGCCAGCGGCTCCGGATCGCCACCACGATCGCCAGTGATGCGCCGAGCAGCAGGCTCGCGGCGCGCGTGTCGGTTCCCTCGTAGACGCGGTCGAGCCCGTGCCCAGAATCGAGCAGGATCGCCATCTCGGTCGCCGAGGCGATCACACCGGCGATGCTGAGAGCGAGCAGGATCTGCAGCGACCGGCGCTCCGAAGCCCCCGAGCGCCGTGTCAGCGACAGCACCGCCAACACCAGCAGCGGCCAGACGAGGTAGAACTGCTCCTCGATCGCCAGCGACCAGGTGTGCTGCAACGGGGAGACCGGACCGCTGGCCGCGAAGTAGTTGGTCCGGTCGGCGATCTGATGCCAGTTGTTGAAGTACAGCAGCGTCGAGATGCCGCTGCCCTTCAGTCCTGGGACCGCCTTCGTCGGACCGGCCACCGCGTAGTACGCGCCGATCACCACCACGAGCGCGAACAGCGCCGGCAGCAGCCGCCGAGCCCGTCGGCCCCAGAAGCGGCGCAGGCCGATCGTCGCCGACCGAGCCCATTCGGTGACCAGCAGAGATGTGATCAAGAACCCCGACAGGACGAAGAACACCTCCACCCCGAGGAAGCCGCCCGGTGCCCACGAGACGCCTCCGTGGAACAGGATCACCGCCGCCACCGCCACGGCGCGCAGGCCGTCCAGTCCGCCATAGTGGGGCACCGACGCACCGTTCCCCGGCCTGGATCCGCTCCAACGCATACGTCCTTGGTACCCGTTGGGCCGTCAGACAGCCATAAACACGTTGATTCGAGGCGGAGCTATTCCCCGCCGGCGCTGACGGGCGCGCCCGAGACGCCGGCCCGGGCCTCGCCGGCGCGCATCAGCCGCTCCCGTAGCTGCCGTTCGAGCTCGGGCGGCGGGTCAAATCCGTCGATCGCCGGCAGCTCGTCGAGCGAGCCCAACCCGAACAGCTTCAAGAACAGATCCGACGTGCGGTACAGGACGGCCCCGAACTGGGAGCGCCCCGCCTCCTCGATCACCCCGCGCTCCAGCAGCGTCGCCGCCGCGGACTCGGCGCTGACGCCGCGGATCCGGGCGATCTCGGGCCGTGAGACCGGCTGCAGGTAGGCGACGATCGCGAGCGTCTCAGCCTGGGCGGGCGTCAGCGGCGGCGTCCGCGGCTTGGCAAGCAGGCGGCGCGCGGCGGGCTCGACGTCGGCGTGAGTGCTGAGCGTGTAGCCGCCTGCGAGCTCGCGCACGACCAGCCCGCGGCGCTCGAACTCGTAGTGCTCGCGCAACCGCTCGAGCGCCGTCATGACCTCGTGCAGCTCGGCTCCGGTCGCGTCGACCAGCGCCTGCGCTGGCACCGGGTCCGAGCTGAGAAACAGCAGCCCCTCGACGGTGCGCTCGAGTTGCGCGGTCGAGCTCACGCCGTCGCCCGCTGCCGGCCGGCCAGCGACTCGATCGTGATCTCGGCGAACGGCTCATCCTGAGTCCAGGTCGCCTCCCCCTGCTTGTAGAGCTCGAGCAGCGCGTACAGCGTGACCGCCACCGTGACCCGGTCCGAGCGCGCCACCGCCTCGGAGAACGTGAACCGGCCCCGACGCAGGAGCATCCGCAGGTGCGCGAGCTGCTCGGCGACCGTCACCTTGGGGACCGTCACGTGGCGCAGGTCGACCGGCGGCGGCACCGTCAGCAACTCGCCGATCGCTGAAACCAGCAGCCCCGGGTCGTAGACGGCATGTGCGTCGGGGAGCGACGCCTTGCGCAGCCCCGGCGGCAGCGGCGCCGAACGGAACCGGTGTCCCTCCTCTGACTCGAGCAGCTCACGCAGATGCGCGGCGGCGGCACGATAACGGTGCGCCGCGAGCAGCCGCGCGAGCAGCTCCTCGGCCGCCTCGCCGGGATCGAGCTCGATCTCCTCGAGCTCCGCGCCGGGCAGCAGCAGCCGCGACTTCAGCTCCAGCAGCGCCGCGATCAGGACCAGAAACTCGGTCGCCGCCTCGAGATCAAGCTCGCCGCGGCGCTCGAGGTGGTCGATGTAGGTGATCACGATGTCCGCGAGATCGACCTCGAGCAGGTCCACCTCCTCGCGCAGGATCAGCGTCAGCAGCAGGTCAAACGGGCCCGCGAAGACGTCGAGGTCGAGCTCAAGGTCTAGGAGCGCCACGGCGCAGACGTTAGCTGCGCGGCCGGACCGGTCGAAACCCCATCACCCCGCGCACGTCGGCGACCGTTTCGGATGCGATCGCGCGGGCCTTGTCGGCCCCCGCCGCGAACACCCGGTCGAGCGCGGCCTGGTCCGCGCGGAGCTTCGTGTAGCGCTCGCGGACCGGCGTCAGGTAGGCGATCACCTCGTCGGCGACCGCCTGCTTGAACGCGCCGTAGCCCTGGCCGTCGAACTGCTGTTCGACCTGCTCGGGCGGCTCGCCGCGAACCGCCGCGAGGATCTCGATCAGGTTCGAGATTCCCGCCTTGTCGGGGCCACGCGCGACCTCGCTGCCGGAATCGGTGACCGACGAGCGGATCTTCTTGAGGATCGTATCCGGCGGATCGAGCACCAGCACGGTGCCCTGCTCGCTGCCGCCGGTGGTCGACATCTTGCGGTCGGGAAACTGCAGATCCATGATCCGCCCGCCGACCTCGGGGACCCGGACCTCGGGGACCACGAGCGTGTCGCCGAAGCGTGCGTTGAACCGTTCGGCGACGTCGCGCATCAGCTCCACGTGCTGGCGCTGGTCCTCGCCGACGGGAACCTCATGGGCGCGGTAGGCGAGCACATCGGCGGCCTGTAGCACCAGGTAGATGTACAGGCCGACCGATACCAGCTCGCGCTGGGCGGCCGACTTCTCCTTGAACTGGGTCATCCGGTTCAGCTCGCCGTACGCCGTCACGCTCGACAGCAGCCAGCAGAGTTCGGTGTGCTCCTGGACATCGCTCTGGCGAAAGAAGATGCAGCGCTCGG
>JBKQJQ010000321.1:0-4054 GCA_052147875.1 Solirubrobacteraceae bacterium
CGAGCTCCTCGGCTGACGGAAGCTCGCCGAGTTCACGCGTCGAGCGCGGCACCAGCGCCAGCAACAGCAGCACGAGCCCGATCGCGCTGCCGACCGCGAGCACGACGCGGGCGCCGAACGCCGACGCCAGCGGCCCCGCGATCGCGAACCCAAGCGGCAGCAGCGCGAGCGATCCCATCCAGTCATACGAGCTGACGCGCGAAAGGGCGTGCGGCGGGATGTGGCGAGCGAGCGATGTCTCCCAGAAGACGCCCATCAGCGACCAGCCGAACCCTGTTGCGATCGCACAAACGACGACCGCCGGCAGGGGCGCGCCGAGCGCGAACACGATGTCCTGGATCGGCCATGCGAGCACGAGCAGCAGGCCGATCGCGAGCGGGCGAGCCGGCCGCCAGGCGAGCGCCAGAACACCGCCGCACACGGCGCCGACGCCGGCCACGCTCTCGAGCACGCCGAACACACCAGCGCTTCCATAGAGCTCCTTCGCGATCAGCGGCGCCAGCGAGTACCACTGCGCGTAGACGCATAAAACCGCGCCGGTGAAGGCGACAATCGTCACCCACACCCAGGGGCGCGATCGAACCTCACGCCACCCGACTCGCAGCTCGGTGCGCAGCGGTGCCGGCGCAGGCGCCTCGCCCCGTGGTCGCGGCCGCACGCGCATCAGCATCAGCGCGCTGAACACGAACGTCGCGCTGTCGAGTACGAACGCCTCGCCGGCACCGATCCCGAGCACCAGCGCGGTCCCGAGCGCCGGACCTAACAGGAATGCGACGTCGGTGCTGACCTCGGTCAACGCGCGCGCATCCTGGATCTCGCTCTCGGGCGTGATCTGCGGCATCAGGCCGGTATAGGCGGGCTGGAAGAAGGCGCGCGCGGCGCCGAACAGGAGCTCGATCACGACCATCTCGGCGACCGTCGCGCCACCCGCCAGGATCAGGATCGCGAGCACCGCATGCAGCGCCGCACGGGCGAGGTCGGCGCCGATCATGATCCGGTGGCGCGCCAATCGGTCTGCCCACACGCCGCCGAACAGCAACAGCGCGACCAGCGACACGCTCTGCGCCGCAAGCACGAGACCTAGGTCCGTCGCCGAGCCGGTGCGCTCGGTTATGTAGAGCGCCAGCGCAACGATCACGACCTGGTCGCCGACCGCGCTGGCCGACTGACCGAGGAACAGATATCGGAAATCTCTGTGGCGCAGAACGCGCAGGTACTGACTCATCACACTCCACACTGACGATGGGACAACCTAAAACGGCGGGCGCCTCATGGGGTGCCCGCGACGGGTCGGGACTCAGTGCGGTGTGATGCTCAGCATCGCCGCTCCAACGTACCACAGCCTCAGGGGTGAATAGACTCCGCCCATGCCGACCCAGGTCTCGGCGCGCCTGGACCCCGCGATCTTCCGGCTGCCGGTGCAGCGCATCCGGGCCGGCTACTACTCGGACGCGTACTTCGTCCACACCAAGACGCTGCTCGAGGCCGAGGGAGAGCACCCGCGAGTGACGATGCAGGTGTTCCAGAAGGAGGACTCGGTGCTGGGCGGGATCGACGAGGCGATCGCCGTCCTCAAGCTGTGCTCGGGGCGGTCCTCGAACGGCGGCTGGGAGTCCGGCTGGGAGCAGCTCGAGGTGCATGCGCTGCGTGAGGGCGACCGGATCGCGCCGCGCGAGACCGTGATGACGATCGACGGCGATTACACGCTGTTCGCGCACTTGGAGACCGTTTACCTGGGCGTGCTCGCGCGGCGCTCGCTGGTGATGCGCAACGTCTTCGAGGTGGTGCAGGCCGCCGGTGGCAAGCAGATCTTCTACTTCCCCGCCCGCCACGACCACTGGCTGGTGCAGACCGGCGACGGCTGGAGCGCACACGTGGCGGGCGCGATCGGAGTGTCGACCGATGCGCAGGCATCGTGGTGGGGCGGGCGCGGGATCGGCACCGTCCCCCACGGGCTAATCGCGGCCTATGGGGGCGACACGGTCAAGGCGGCACTGAAGTTCGCCGCGCACTTCCATCACGACATGAACATCACGGTCCTGGTTGACTTCGAGAACGATTCCGTGGCGACCGCGCTCGAGGTCGCCGAGGCCCTGGGGCCGAAGCTGTGGGGAGTGCGGCTCGACACGTCCGAGCAGCTCGTCGATCGCTCGCTATGGCACGAGATGGGCGGTTTCAAGCCGACCGGCGTCAACCCGCGGCTGGTCGAGAAGGTTCGCGGCGCGCTCGACGGCGCCGGCTTCAACGACGTGCGGATCGTCGCCTCGGGTGGCTTCACGGCCGATCGGATCCTCGAGTTCGAGGCCCAGGGCGTCGCGGTCGATGCCTACGGGGTCGGCTCGTCGCTGATCCGGGGCCAGAACGATTTCACCGCCGACGTGGTGCTGCTCGACGGCAAGCCGTGCGCAAAGGTGGGCCGCAGCTACGCGCCCAACCCACGTCTCGAGCGCGTTCAGTAATACTCAGGCCGCGATGCTGTCAGCGATCGACCACGTCGGCGTCGCCGTGCCGGACATCGACGCGGCGCTGGCGCTCTACCGGGACGCGCTCGGTATGGAGCTCGTACACCGGGAGACTGTCGCCGAGCAGGGCGTCGACGCGGCCTTGCTCGATGTCGGCGACGGCCACGTCGAGCTGTTGGCGCCGCTCGATCCGGAGACCGTGGTCGGCAAGTTCTTGAGCAAGCGCGGACCGGGACTCCACCACGTCGCCTACCGAGTCGCGTCCGTCCAGGAAACGCTCGACGCGTGCGCGGCCGCCGGCCTGCGCCTGATCGACCAGCAGCCGCGGGTCGGGATCCGCGGCTCTCGGGTCGCGTTCCTGCACCCGGCATCGACCGGCGGCGTCCTTACCGAAATCGTCCAGCCCGCGGGAGAGGAGCACTGAATGGCCGACGACAAGCCCCAGAAGATCAACATCGGCTTCCTCGGCGGCCCCGTGCTCAGCGCGCGCGTGCCGGCCGGTGAACTGAGGCGCCTGCGTGAGGCGCTCGGTACATCCGGCTGGCACGAGCTCCAGGCCGAGGACGGAGTCGTCGCGCTCGATCTCGAGAAGGTTGTCTACGTGCTGGTCGACACCGAGGGTCACCGGGTCGGCTTCGGCGTCTGACGGCCGCGCGGCCGGTCAGACGACCCGGTTTCGCAGCACGCCGATCCCCTCGATCTCGAGCTCGAGCTCGTCGCCCGGCGCAAGCCAGCGATCGTCGCCGTGCTCGAGGATGCAGCCGCCTCCGACGGTGCCCGACCCGATCACGTCGCCCGCCACGAGCCCCGGCGTGTTGCGCGCCGCGGTCTCGACCAGCTGCTCCCACGAGTAGTGCATGCCGCCGGTCCGCGAGTCCGTCCTGACCTCGCCGTTGACGCGCGCGATTGCGCGCATGTCGAGATCGGCAGGGAGCTCGTCCGGCGACACCAGCTCGGGGCCGAGCGCGGTCGCGAAGTCCTTCCCCTTCGCCGGGCCGAGACCGACCTTCATCTCGAGGCTCTGCAGATCCCGGGCCGAGAAGTCGTTCATGATCGTGAACCCCTCAGGCCGGCCGTCTGCGCCGATCACGCACGCCAGCTCGAGCTCATAGTCGAGCCGCTGGGTGTCCGACGGCTTGGGGATCTCGTCTCCATCGCGGTACACGGCGCCCGGATTCGTGAAGTAGAAGACCGGGATCTCGTACCACTCGGGCGGCACCTCGAGCCCGCGGTTGCGACGCGCGTTGACGATGTGCTCCTCGAACGCCATGAAGTCGCGGATCGACGGTGGCCGGCCGTCGGGATACGCGCGTCTCATCGCTGGAACAGGGTCGACAACACAACCTCGGTCACGGTTCGCGTCACCCCTTCCGAGGCACGGATCCGCTCGAGCGCCAATTCAAGGCCCTTCATGTCGGGCGCCATCACGTGCAGCAGCGCGCTCGCCTCGCCGGCGACCGTATGGGCGGCGACGACGCCCGTTTCGCGCTCGACCGCCTGCTTGATCGCGCCGGCCGGCATGTTGCCCTCGCAGTAGAGGTCGACGAACGCCTCGGCGTGCCAGCCGAACGCCTGCGGATCGATGATCGCCG
>JBKQJQ010000322.1:0-6062 GCA_052147875.1 Solirubrobacteraceae bacterium
GGCGACGGAGGTGCCGCCGAATTTCATCACGACAGTGGGGGTCTGGGCCGGCATCGCGACCCGTGAGGTTACGGGGTGACCGTGTTCAGAGGGCGCGGCGACCGGCGAACGCGCGCCCGAGCGTCAACTCGTCGGCGTACTCGAGGTCGGCGCCGACCGGCAGCCCGCTCGCCAGCCGTGTCACCGACAGCTCGGGGAGCCGCTGGCGCAGGCCGTCGGCGATGTGGAGCGCGGTCGCCTCGCCGGTCGTGGTCGGGTTGGTCGCGATCACGACCTCGCGCAGTCCGTCTGATTCGGCGCGGACGTACAGCTCGGCGATCTTGAGATCCTCGGGGTCGATCCCGTCGATCGGCGACAGTGCCCCACCGAGCACGTGGTAGCGCCCCGCGAACTCGTGCGTGCGCTCGATCGAGATCACGTCCGAGGGCTCCTCGACGACGCAGATCAGCTCCGGGTCGCGGCGCTCGTCGGAGCAGATCCGGCAGCGCGGACCGTCGGCGAGGTTGAAGCACACCTCGCACAGCCCGATCCGCTCCTTGACCTCGCGGATCGCGTCAGCGAGCGCCTGCGCCTCCTCGTCCGAGGCCCGCAGCAGGTGGAAGGCGAGCCGCTGCGCGGTGCGCCCGCCGACTCCCGGCAGCTTCGAGAGCTCGGTGATCAGCCGCTGGACCGGAGGCGCGTACAAGGCGGTCTACAGACCCGGAAGGCCGAGACCACCAAGGCCGCCGGTCAGGCCGCCCGCGATCCCGCCCATCTTCGCCGCCGCTAGCTCCTGCGCCGAGCGCATGCCCTCGTTGACCGCCGCCAGCACCATGTCCTGGAGCAGCTCAACGTCTTCTGGGTCGACCGCCTCGGGATCGATCTTGATCGACTTGACGACCAGGTCGCCGGTCACCTGGACCGTTACCATGCCGCCGCCCGCGGACGCTTCGACCAGCTCGTCCTTGAGCGCCTCCTGCGCGGCGAGCATGTCCTCCTGCATCTTTTGGGCCTGCTTGAGCAGCTGCTGCATGTTGGGTGGCTGTGGCATTTAGGCCTCTTCCTGGTCAGTTATGTCGAGGACTTCTTCAGCATCGAACTCCTCCATAAAGCGGCGTACGAGTTCCTCGCCGCTCAGGCTCGGCTGCTGCACCGGCCCCTCGGAGTCGAACTCGGCGAGCTCGTAGCGCAGCGCGACCGTCGCGCCGGTGACCGACCTCACGGCCTCGGCGGTCGCGCGGCGGTAGTCGTCCTGCTCGGCCTTGCGCTTGAAGAACGCGGCTCCGGTCGGGAATGCGAGCGTCAGCGCCTGGTCATTCAATGAAGCCGGACGAGCAGCCTCGAGCGTCGCGGCGAGCATCGCGTTGCCCTGGCGCACGAACTCGACCACCGCCGGCCACGAGTCGACGAGCGTCTCGAGCTCGGGCGGCGGCGGTGGCTCGGGCGTGGGCGGTGGCCCCGGGTCGGGCATTGGTGGGGGTGGCGTGGGCTCGGGTGGCGGGCCGGGCGGCGCGGGGTCCGGGGTCGGAGACGGTCCGGGCTCAGGTGGCGCTGGCGGCGGCGCCGGTGGCCCGGGGGCGGGGATGCCCTGCGCGAGAGCGCTCTCGAGCCGCTCAATCCGCGCCAGCAGCGCCTTGGTCGACGGGTCGATCTCGGGCGCCGCGGCTTTGATCAGCACCAGCTCGAGTTGGATCCGGGGTTGGGCACCGTTGGCGGTCGCCTCGAGCGCGGCGGCGATCAGCTCGAGCAGTCGGACGACGTCGACGCCGCTGATCGCGTTGGCCTGCGCGAGCAGGCGCTGGTCGCGCTCCCGCGTCACCCGCAGCTCCTCGGGGAGCTCGTCCAGTATCTGCACCGCGAGCAGCTCGCGTCCGTGGATCTCGAGGTCACGGATGATCTGGCCTGGGTCGCGGCCCGAAGCCGTCAGCCGCGCGGCGACGCGCAGCGCCTGTGCCGGATCACGCGCGATCACCGCGTCGAGCGCTTCGAACAGCTGCTCGGCGTCGGCCACCCCAAGGACTGCGAGCACGTCGGCGGGCGAGATCGGATCGGTGCCGGCATAGGTGACCAGCTGCTCGAGCGTCCCGAGCGCGTCGCGGAAGCTACCGGTCGCGTGGCGGGCGATCAGCGCTACGGCGCCCGGCTCGATCTCGATCTGCTCGGTGGTGGCGACGCGGTGCAGAACCTTGGCGACCTGCTCGACGGTCGGCCGCCCGAAGTCGAACCGGTGACAGCGATCGACGACGGTTGGGAGCACCTTCTGGGCCTCGGTCGTCGCGAGCACGAAGATCGTTCGCGGCGGTGGCTCCTCGAGCGTCTTCAGAAACGCGTTCCATGCCTGCTGGGAGAGCATATGCGCCTCGTCGAGGATGTAGACCTTGTGGCGCCCGGAGACCGGGGCGTAGGCGACCTTCTCGCGCAGGTCGCGGATGTCGTCGACGCTGTTGTTCGACGCGGCGTCCATCTCGATCACATCGAGCGAGGTCGCATTGGCAATCGAGACGCACGAGTCGCACACGCCGCAGGGCTCGATCGTCGGCCCCTGCTCGCAGTTCAGGCAGGCGGCAAGGATCTTCGCGGTGCTCGTCTTGCCGGTCCCCCGCGAGCCGACGAACAGGTAGGCGTGATGGACCTTGCCGCGGGTGACGGCGTTCGACAGCGTACGCACGATCTGCTCCTGGCCGACGACGTCGGCGAACGTGCGGGGGCGGTGGCGGCGGTAGAGCGACGGGCCGGTGGACACGTTATGCCGAGTCTAGATGGCGGCCCGGAGTGGACCGCCCGCCCTGATTGAGTGGACCGTGCACCCTCCTTCGAAACGGTACCCGCGGCGCGGCCGCCGATTGCAGACTCCGATCAAGCTCCCCCTTGGCGCCTGAAGGTGACCGCTTAAGGCTGCTTCCTTCCGGACCTGACCTGGTTCACGGGCCTCCATCGCCATGGGACCTGACCATCGCCGCCTGCAACGGGGCGCTGACCTCGGGCCTGTGCCCCTCGAGAGGGAATTCAGCCCCACTGGAGCGGATTGTGGGTTACAGGGCACCGCTAGCGCCCCGCCTAGCACGGGTCCACGTAGGATCGTACCGGCTTGGCCTGTGTGTATCTTCCGATCGGACATGTCCGTCGGGGTGATAGGCCTGGGCTACGTGGGGCTGCCGCTCGCGGTCGCGTTCGCGGAGGCGGGTGAGCACGTGGTCGCGGTCGATGTCGACGAGGCGAAGATCAGCGCGATCGAGGCCGGCGAGTCCTACATCGAGGACATCGGCTCCGAGCGCCTGCAGGCCGCGCTGCCGAACATCGAGGCGTGGAGCCATTTCGCGCCGCTGGCGAAGGCCGACGCGGTGCTGATCTGCGTCCCGACGCCGCTGACCTCCAACCGCGAGCCCGACCTCGGCCCGCTGATCGCGGCCGGGACGGCGCTCGGCACCGTGGTCCAGAGGGGCCAGCTGGTGGTGCTCGAGTCGACCACCTACCCCGGCACGACCCGCGAGCAGCTGGTGCCGCTGCTCGAGCACCGCGGCTTGAGCGTCGGGTCAGGGCTGAACGTCGCCTTCTCGCCCGAGCGGGTCGACCCGGGCCGCACCGATTACACGATGCGCAACACGCCAAAGGTCGTCGGCGGGATCACGCCCGAGTGCACGGAGCGCGCGGCCGAGCTCTACGGGCTCGTGTGCGACGAGGTGATCCGCGTCTCGACGCCCGAGGCGGCCGAGATGGCGAAGCTGCTCGAGAACATCTTCCGCTCGGTCAACATCGCGCTCGTCAACGAGCTCGCGATCCTCGCCGAACGGATGAACATCGACATCTGGGAAGTGATAGATGCCGCGGCGACCAAGCCGTATGGCTTCATGCGCTTCGAGCCTGGGCCGGGCATGGGCGGCCACTGCCTGCCGGTCGATCCCTTCTACCTGACCTGGCGCGCACGCGAGTTCCACATGTCGACCGAGTTCATCGAGCTGGCCGGCAAGATCAACCAGCAGATGCCGTACTACTGCGTCGAACGGATCGAGCAGGCGCTCAACGACGTCGAGAAACCGGTCAAGGGCTCGCGGATCGCGATCCTCGGTGTCAGTTACAAAGGCGGCGTCGGCGACATCCGCGAATCGCCCGCACTACGGATCATCGAGGTCCTCAGCCGGCGCGGCGCGCTGCTCAGCTATCACGACGCCTTTGTCCCCGCGCTGCCCGGGCTCGAGATGGAGAGCACGCCGCTCGAGCAGGCGCTGGATGCCGACGCGATCGTGCTGGTCACAGCCCACCCGGGGATCGATTACGACGAGATCGCCGGGAACGCCCGGCTGTTCATCGACCTCCGCGGCAAGACGCGCGGGCTGCGGGTCGAGGACCTGGTCCGGCTGTGAGCCGAGGCCTCTGGGCCTCGTGGACGCCGTGAGCCGGGGCCTCTCGGCCTCGTGGACGCTGTGAGCCAGGGCCTGTGGACCTCATGGACGCTGTGCTATGGGCCTCGTGGAAGCTGTGAGGCGAGGCCTTCGGATCTCGTGGACGCCGTGAGCCGAGGCCTCTGCGCCTCGTGGACGCTGAGAGACGAGGCCTTTGGTATCTCGTGGGGGCTATAGCACCCACGAGATCCAACACCCCCTGACTAGCCGCGCCCGATCGGGATCACGACCGGCGGCTTCGGCTTTGGCTTTGGCTTCGGCGGCTTGGGCGGGGCCGGCTTGGGCCCGGGATCGACGTTCGGCCCCAGCGCGGGGTTGACGAGGACGGTCTCGGCGCCGACGCCGCAGCCTCGCCATTGGCCTCCGGGCCTTGACAGTCGATCAGGCCCGGCGCGTTGTACTGGTTGCCGTCTCCGCCCTGGAACTGGCTTCCCGGCAACGGCAGCTCCGTGGGGTCAGGTTCGTGTGCGCCGCCGACGAGGCGGCCAGCACTGGACAACCACCACGCTCAACATCATTACACCATTCCCACGTTTGTGTTGGACGTCTTAGACCAATTTGTCTAAGCGTTTGCGAGGGTTCATGAGCAATGAGCGCCAGCGAAGTCTCTGCACCCGACGCGCGTAGAATCGGCGCAGCCCGGGCGCGTAGCTCAGTGGGAGAGCGCTCGCTTCACACGCGAGAGGTCGCTGGTTCGAGCCCAGCCGTGCCCATCAGAGAACCGCTGCTAATGCGTGGTTTTTGAACCAGGTGGCGTGTCGGTCGCCTTTCACCTCGACGGCTTCGTCGCCTCGTCTGCCAATAACTGCCAATTGAAACGCCGTCCGGGGGCACCATCCCGATGGCGGAGGAGTGCTGCTCAGGGCTGCTTGCGACAGTCTGCACCCGGCTCCGCGTGGAGCCTGGGTGGCGGCCCGAAGGGTCAGTGAGCGTCGGTGTTCGGGAGCGGTTCCAGCACGAATACTTCGACGGCAAGGTCGGGGTCGATGTGGTTATCGCTCATGAACCCGATCACCTTGCGCCCGGTGAGCTCTTCGATCTCGCGGCTGACGTCCTGCTTCATGACGCTTTGCCAGCGTCTGCGCAGATCGAGCACCGCCTCGCTTTGGCCAGCGTCAGCGAGTGTCTGCTCGCCGCGTGTGAGCGTGTCTTGCAACACCACGAAGACGCCATTGGTCCCGAGCGTGGTCTTTGCTTGCGTGGGGCCTCGACCGGTTGTCCGAGACAGCGCGTGAACGACAGTGTTTGAGATCTTGGCGGCGAGCTGCCCGTCTTGAGTTGAGCTTTCGGTCGTCATCGTGGTCCTCCGCGCTCTCACGCCGACAAACGGTGTCTGCGCTTCCGACACATCGCGTTCGGCCATAGCCGTGTCCCTGGATCGACGTTACCGCCCGATCTGGAGCCGGACGTCGGCTGCGACTACTAAACCGCAACCGTAACTCGCCGCATTCCAACGCCAACCCCGCGCAGCGGCTCACGGCTTGACGCCCGTCTGGCACAGCTGGCGGAGGTTTCGCGTCGATGACGGAAGCCGTTACGTAGCGCTGCGGCGTGAACGCGTGTTGAGAGGCGAACGCAGATCTGAAGCCGCTCATGCTCAGACCCGATGATCAGGAACCACTCCAAGAGAGTATGGTGATTCGAGGACGGTCGCTGACCACCGACCTGCCGTCGTCAGAGACT
>JBKQJQ010000323.1:0-3157 GCA_052147875.1 Solirubrobacteraceae bacterium
GCTCGAGCTCCGCGAGCAACCGGTAGGCGGTGCTGGTTGGCATCCCGGCGTCGGACGCGAGCTCGGCGACCGTCAGCTCCTCTGGCTGCTCGCCGATCCGTCCCAGCAGCTCGACCGCGCGCTGGAGTGCTCCCTCGGGCATCTCTATATCCCGGGCGGCTCGTACTCCGAGAGCGGCAGGCGCTCGCCCGCAACCCGTGCGACGCGGCCCGCGAGCTGGCCGTCGCCGACCAGCATCGCGAGCCCTTCGACGTCCGCGTTCCACTCGGTCTCGTCGGTCAGGTTGCCGGCGAACTCGCGCACGACCGCATAGGCGCGGGCGGTGCCGCCGCCGAGCCGCTCGGGGCCGCCGCGCAGGTCGACCGCCTGAGCGGCGACGATCAGCTCGAGCGCGACCAGCCGGTGCGCGAGGCTGACCAGCGACGACGTCGTGCTGACCGCCAGCGGCGCCATCGATGCGTGGTCCTCGACGCCCTCGGCGAGTTGACCGTGGTAGTCGAGCGACACCGGGTTGGCGAGGAACCGGGCCTCGGAGGCGGAGGCCGCAAACGAGCGCCCGAGCGGCCGTAGCCCGCCGGTCGGACCCTCGTGGTGGGCAAGCCCCGTCGGCAGGCCGCTGAAGTGGTGCCAGAGCAGCTTCTGGACGCGCTCGTTGGCGACCTGGGCGGCGTGCGCGATCCCGAGCCGGAGGTAGTCGAACGCCATCGCAAGCGAGGTCACGTCGAAGTTGCCGACGGAGACGATCGCGCCCTCGTCGACGAGCACGAGCGGGTTGTCGCTGGCCGAGTTGAGCTCGATCTCCATCATTCCGCGCGCGACCGACAGTGCGTCGTAGACGGCGCCGTGCGTCTGCGGAACGCAGCGGATCGAGAGCGGGTCCTGGAGGTTGCGCGCCGCGCCGGGGCGCCACAGCTCGGACTCCTCGAGCAGCTCGCGCAGACGCGAGCTGGCGGTCGCCTGGCCGCTGTGGGGCCGGACCCGGTCAGCCGCCGGGTGGATCACCGAGAGGTTGGCCGCGAACGCCTCGAAGCTCAATGCGGCGGCGATCTGCATGCTCTCGACCAGGTCGGCCGCGTCGACCAGCACCAGCGATCCCCGTCCGATCGTGACCGCGTTGGCGCTGATCAGGCCGAGCGCCTCCTTGGGACCAAGCGTGATCGGCTCGATCCCGGCACGGCGCAGCGCCTCGTCCCCCTGCAGCGTCTCGTGCCCGTACTCCGCCCAGCCGCGGCCGATCAGCACCTTGCCGATGTCGGCCATCTCCGACAGATCCCCTTGCCCGACTGAGCCCAACATCCGCACCACCGGGTGCACGTCCGCGTTGAGCAGCGCGACCAGCAGTTCGATCAGCTCCCGCCGGACGCCGACCCCAGCCTTCAGCATCCCGTTGACGCGCGAGACCATCATCGCCCGCACGACGTCGGTCGCCAGTGGCCGCCCGTAGGAAGACACCTGGTCGGCGACGGTCGCGAACGAGAACGCGCCGATCTCGTCGAGCGGAATGTGGTGGCGCGACAGCGACCCGAGGCCGGTGTTGAGCCCGTAGACCGACTCGCCGCTGGCGAGCACGCGGTCGACGACCTCGCGCGCGGCGCGGACCCGAACGAGTGCGGCGGGATCAAGCCCGACACGCGCATGACCACGCGCGACCGCGAGCACATCGTCCACGGTCAGTCCGTCGCCACTGAGGATGATGTTCTCGCTGGTTGAGACTACAGCCATCGCATCGATCATATATCCTCTAGCCGATCTCAATCGTCGAGAAGCTTTCGGGCCGTGTTAGGACCCCCGGCGGGCGCCCCGTGCGGGCGGGGCTGACGATCCGCAACGGTCGCATCGAGGAGCTCTCGGCGCCCGGCGGCGGGCTCGATTTCGGAGACGCGCTGCTGCTGCCGGGAGCCGTCGACGTCCACGTCCACACACGCAGCTACGACGGCGAGGGGATCGAACGATGCACGCTGGCGGCGGCCGCCGGGGGCGTGACGACGATCGTCGACATGCCGTACGACGCCGCCGGGCCAATCGACAGCATCGACGCGTTCGAGGCCAAGATCGGCGACGTCGAGCTCGAGGCGCACGTCGATGTCGCGCTGTGGGCGACGGTCCCACCGCGCGGGCCGATCACCGACGTGCAGGCACTGGTCGACGCGGGCGCGGCGGCGTTCAAGCTCTCGACCTTTGAGACCCACCCGCAGCGGTTCCCGCGGATCCCCGACGGTCAGCTGCTGCGCGCCTTCGAGGCGATCGCTGCGGCCGGGGGCCTGGCCGGAGTCCACGCCGAGAACGACGAGATCGTCCGCGCCGGGATCGCGGCCGAGCAGGCCGCGAACGGCGGCGCCGACCCGCTGGCGCACGCCCGCTCGCGCCCGCCGGTCGCAGAGCACGAGGCGATCGCGCGCGT
The DNA here is from genome assembly GCA_052147875.1 of Solirubrobacteraceae bacterium. Taxonomy (GTDB): domain Bacteria; phylum Actinomycetota; class Thermoleophilia; order Solirubrobacterales; family Solirubrobacteraceae; genus Palsa-465. The sequence goes on from JBKQJQ010000323.1 coordinate 2,402, forward strand.
GCTCGAGTTCGCGCGCGCGACCGGCGTCCGGCTCCACGTCTGCCACGTCTCGACGCCACGCGGGGTCGAGCTTGTGGCCGCTGCTCGTCGTGAGGGGGTCGACGTGAGCGCCGAGACGTGCCCCCACTACCTGCTACTCGACCAGCGCGAGCTGCTGACGCGCGGCGGCGAGGCGAAGATCAACCCGCCGCTGCGAACGGCGCCGCTGCCGGCCGACGGCCTCGACCTGATCTCATCCGATCATGTCGGCTGGCCGCTCGAGCGCAAGCACGGCTCCGACATCTTCGCGCTCGCCTCGGGCGCGCCGGGGGTCGAGCTGATCGTGCCGCTGGTCCACGCCGCGCTCGGCGCCGACGCGCTTGTGCGGCTGGTGAGCGAGGCTCCGGCGAAGCGCTTCGGGCTGTGGCCGCGAAAGGGGAACCTGATGCCTGGTGCCGACGCAGACGTGCTGGTGCTCGACCCCGAGCACGAGTGGGAGATCGACCCCGCTCAGCTGGTGACGGCCGCCGGCTGGAGTCCGTACTCGGGCCGCCGCCTGCGCGGCCGCGTGATCGCGGCGTTCTCGCGCGGTGTGCAGGTCTGGGACGGCCGGCAGGCTGGAGCGGCTCCCGGGCATGGCCGCTTCGTGACCGCGAACACGGCCCGCGAGCCGTCGCGTGCCTGACACGCCGCTCCGCTGTCGCGGCTGGCGCCAGGAGGCGATCCTGCGGCTGCTCGAGAACAACCTGGCGATTGCAGAGGATCCCGAGCACCTGG
>JBKQJQ010000324.1:0-3483 GCA_052147875.1 Solirubrobacteraceae bacterium
GAAGCACATCGGCTTCTGACCCTAACGCGATCCCTGCAGCAGCCGGTGTCGCCCGCGGGTCGGCCGGCCCTCGCCGTTCGAGACGCGAAGCGACCCGTCAACGGCCCGCGGGGCGACCCCAAAGCCAACTGGTCTAAGCCGAAGTTCCCGTCAATAACTGTGGTTTGAGAGGCCGGAATCTTTGTGGTTGCTGGGGTTTCGGTCTTTCTTGTGGTGTCTGATGTAGTCATCAATTAGAAGGTCGGTCTGTCCGGCCGAGCGGGTATGGTTCGGTCATGTCAAGAAGGCCTCGTCCGACGGGTGCGCTTCACGTTGTCACCAATAGGCGGCCGGGGAAGGAGCGGGAGTACGTCACGCATCTGTTGCGTCGCTCCTACCGGGAGGGCGGGAAGGTCCGAAACGAGACGGTCGGGAACATCTCGCACCTGCCCGAGGAGCTGGTCGAGCTGGTCCGGGCCGGGTTGCGTGGCGAGCCGGTCGGCGCGCTGTCGGACACGTTTGAGATCGAGCGGTCGCTGCCGGCCGGGCACGTGAACGCGGCGTTGGCGATGAGCGGGCGGCTGGGGCTGGCGCGGCTGCTTGACCGGTCGCCGTCGCGGGAGCGAGACCTGGCGGTGGCGATGATCTGTCAGCGGACGGTTTGTCCGGCGTCGAAGCTGAAGACGGTTCGCGGGTTCGGTCAGTCGACGCTGGCGGAGGAGCTCGGCGTGGCCGATGCCGATGAGGACGATCTGTATGCGGCGATGGACTGGCTGCTAGATCGCCAGGCTCGGATCGAGGATCGACTCGCGCGGCGGCACCTGACGGATGGTGAGCTGGTGCTCTACGACGTGTCGTCCTCGTATTTCGAGGGGCGGTGCTGCGAGCTGGCGGCGTTGGGGTACTCGCGCGATGGCAGGCGCGGCACTCGGCAGATCATCTATGGGCTGTTGTGCGACAAGCCGGGCCGGCCGATCTGTGTCGAGGTGTTCGGTGGCGAGTTGCACGATGACAAGACGCTGCCGTCCCAGATCGAGAAGCTCAAACAGCGATTCGGGCTGCGGCGGGTGGTGGTGGTCTCTGACCGCGGGATGGTCACCAAGGCCAACCTCGAGCTGTTGCGCGAGGCGGACACCGGCTGGATCACCGCGCTCAAGGCTCCACAGATCCAGAAGCTCGCCCGCCAGGGCGAGCTGCAACTGTCGCTGTTTGATCAGACCAACCTGGCCGAGATCACCGCCGATGACTATCCGGGCGAGCGGCTGATCGTCTGCCGCAACCCGCTCGTGGCCGCCGAGCGCGCCCGCAAACGAGCCGACCTGTTGCAGGCAACCGAGCGCGGGCTTGAGGAGATCGCCCAGCGTGTGCAGCGCGGCACGCTGCACGGCGCCGATCAGATCGGACTGGCCGTCGGCCCGGCGCTGCGCCGCTACAAGGTCAAAAAGCACTTCGAGGTGCAGATCACCGACACAAGCTTCACCTATGAGCGCAAGACCAAGCAGATCGACACCGAGGCCGCGCTGGACGGGATCTACGTATTACGGACCAGCGTCCCGGATACCGAGCTGGATACCGGGCAGGTCGTGCGTTCCTACAAGAACCTCGAACAAGTCGAGCGCGCATTCAAGACCTTCAAAGGCCCCGACCTGGAGATCCGCCCGATCCACCATCACCTCGCCGACCGTGTCCGCGCGCACGTGTTCCTCTGCATGCTCGCCTACTACCTCACCTGGCACCTGCGCCAGGCATGGGCGCCCCTGCTCTTCAAAGACGAACACCCGCCCGTCCAAGCCGACCCGGTCGCGAAGGCCTCCCGCTCACGCTCAGCCCAGCGCAAAGCCCACACCAAACGCACCACCACCGGCGAGGTCGCCCACAGCTACAAGAGCCTGCTCGCCGAACTCGCCACGCTCACGCGCAACACGATCCGGCTCCCCGGCAGCCCCGCCACCTTCAACAAGCTCGCGACACCCACACCCACCCAAGCCCGTGCGCTCGAACTCGCCGAGACAGCGCCCGTTTTGACGTAGTCACCACCCATCCACCCGCCAACACCGCCAAAACCCAGCACGCGGCGCTGGCGCTGTTGCGACGCGATGTACGACACCTCGGCGAGGATGGACGCCGCGATTTGGTGGCGTTCTTCAGAGGCCGGATCGAAACGGCCCGGCGCGAACATGGAAGTGCCGGAGAGACGAAGCCGATGGCCGACACGCTGATGGACGCATTCGACTACCGCAAATGGTTCGCGTTCAGGCTTCACGAGCAGACCGACGCTGGCCGCATTCGGCTGACGAAACGCCGCCACGCCGTCGGCTCGGGAGGGGAGCAGTCGGTGCTGATCCACCTGCCGCTGTTCGCGGCCGCTGCGGCACTGTACGGCGATACCCGGGCGCCCCGCTTGATCATGCTTGACGAGGCACTCTCAGGGATTGACGACGAGACGCGCGAGCGCGTGCTGGAGGCAACTGTCGCGTTCGATCTCGACCTTGTGATGACATCGCATGAGCTTTGGGGGACATATCGGTCCGTGCCCCAACTCGCGATCTACCAGCTGCACCGCGAGAACGGCACATTTGGCGTGCATGCGATCCCGTTTATCTGGGATGGAGACGTGCTGCGTGAGCTGGAGCAGGCCGAGCTGCTCGTGTGAGGGACGCGGCGCTTGATCCGGCGCTGCGGCGAACTCTTCTTCTCGCGCGCGACAAGCGTGAGCGGCGGGGTGGGTCGGGGGATGCGAAGGTTGTCGTCGCCGACCTGAAGCCTGACGAGGCGCTGGCGCTCGATGGCCTGCTGTCCGTGTCGCGTCGGAGGCCGGTGTTGCCAGGTCAGACACTGCGAGTCGCGTTGTCTACGTTCGAGGCTGCGCTCCGCGCCTGCGGGTTGGATCCGCTGCACGAGTACGAGCGGGTTGGCGAGCGGCCCTTGCGCGATGTGCCGGCCGAGCGTGTAGCCCGGCTCGAGCTCCGGAGCGAGTTCCGATCTTGGCTCGAGTCGCACGAAGTGGTCCAGTCTCGGCCTTTGGTAGCCGAGTGGTTCGATCAGGCACGCCGCCAGGGACGGGTCCACGCGGACATGCGGGCGCTGGTGGAGCGGGCGCTGCGTGTCGTCGGCGCTCTCCCGGCTGTTGAGCCCGTGCAGCGCACGGTGCTCGCGGCGAAGCTGCTCGACGGCGATCCGCACGCGCTGGATGTCGGAACCCCCCTGCACGCACTGACGGTCTCGCTGCTGGGGGCGGCAGCGGAGCTCGGTCCGGAGATCGGCGCCCGAGCGGTCTGGTCGGCCTGGAACGTGATCGTCGACCCGATCTCCTCAAACGTCGCCGTGCTGAACCTGCCAGTGGTCGGCGAGGGCGACGCCCCGGAGCTTGTCCGCGCGATCCGTGGGACTCACCTCGTCCTGACCTATGGGCAGCTATCCGTGAGCGACCTGCGGTGGCCGTCGGGGCTCTCATGCTTCAGCTGCGAGAACCCGTCGGTGCTGATCGCGGCCGAGCGGGCGCTC
>JBKQJQ010000325.1:0-5474 GCA_052147875.1 Solirubrobacteraceae bacterium
GCGGCCGTATGTCGCGCTGGGAACTATGTTGCGTGCTGGTGCTGGTGGGCGTTGGGGTTGAGGGGCGGGGCGTGGTTCGGGGGTTGTCTGCCGTAGTCGGCTGCGTCGCTCGGGGCTGAGCGCAACATATTTCGGCTGGGTTGGTCGAGGGTTGGCTTCTTGTCAATCGTTGGAGGGAGGCGTTTCATGACCGAGCCGATGCCGGATCGTGTCCGGGTCAGTGGACCGCTCGCGGTGTTCGCGGACGGCTTTCGTGGGCAGCTTGGCGAGCAGGGCTATACGCCGTGTGCGGTGCAGTTTCAGCTGCAGTTGCTGGCGCATCTGAGCCGCTGGATGCAGGGTCAGGGCGTTGATGTCGGCGAGCTCTCGCCGGTGATCGTGCAGCGGTTCCTAGCCGAGCGTCGCGGTCAGCGGTACGTGAGCAGGATCTCGTTGAAGGGCTTGCGGCCGCTGCTCGGGTACTTGGACGGGCTCGGGATGCTTCCGGTCGCTGAGGAATCCGCGCGGGCGCCGATCGATGAACTGCTCGATCAGTTCTGCGGGTTCCTGCGCGAGGAGCGCGGCCTGGTCGCTGGATCGATTGCGCTCTATGAGCGGATCGCTCGGCGGTTTCTCGTCGAGCGCTCGGAGCCGTTGGCGGATGATCTCGCGCGGTTGACCGGGGCGGAGATCAACGCGTTCGTGTTGGGAGAGGCGCGTCGGGTTCGGCCGCGGACGGCTGAGACGGTGGTGTGCGCGCTGCGAGCGTTGTTGCGGTTCTTGCACGTGCAGGGGTGGATCGCGAGGCCGCTGGCGAGCGTGGTGCCCTCCGTGCCGCAGCGACGGGAGAACCTGCCGCGCGGCTTGGCGCCTGGACAGGTGGCGTTGCTGCTCTCGAGTTGTGATCGCTCGACGCCGACCGGATCGCGTGATTACGCGATCGTGCTGATGCTCTCGAGACTCGGGCTGAGGGCAGGCGAGGTCGCCGGCGTGACGCTCGATGACATCGACTGGCGGCTGGGTGAGCTCGTGATCCGTGGCAAGCGCTCGCGGATCGACAGGCTGCCACTGCCCGCCGAGGTCGGTGAGGCGCTCGCCGAGTATCTCGCCCGCGGACGGCCGCGCGGGTTTGGCCGCACAGTGTTCCTCCGCGCCCAGGCGCCGCTCGGCGCGATGTCCGGCGACGCGGTCAGCGAGGTGGTGATCCGTGCGTGCCGCCGCGCCGGGATTCCACCGGTCCGGGCGCATCGGTTGCGTCACACGATCGCGACGGAGATGCTGCGCGCCGGCGCGGGCCTGACCGAGATCGGCCAGGTGTTGCGCCACCAGAGCCCTGACGTGACCGCGGTCTATGCCAAGGTCGACCGCCAAGCGCTCTCGCGGCTCGCGCTTCCGTGGCCGGGATCGCCGTCATGAGCGCGCTCGATCAAGCGGTGAACGACTATCTGGCGTTGCGTCGTGGGCTGGGGTTCAAGCTCGAGATGCACGGCCGTGTGCTGCCCCAGTTCGCCGAGTTCCTCCAGCAGCGCGACGCGACGCTGATCACGACCAGCCTGGCGCTCGAGTTCGCAACCCAGCCGGCGAGTGGCAGCGTCGTGTGGTGGCATCAGCGGCTCGCGATCGTTGCCGGGTTCGCCCGCTACCTGCAAGGCTCTGACCCGCGCCACGAGGTCCCGTCGAACGATCTTCTGCCGGCGAAGTTCCGTCGCACGATCCCGTACCTCTACTCCGAGACGCAGATTCAGGCGCTGATGGCGGCCGCGCGCGGGATCGTGTCGCCGTTGAAGGCCGCGACCTACGAAACGCTGATCGGCCTGTTGTCGGTGACCGGGATGCGGATCGGGGAGGCAGTCGGCCTTGACCGCGATGACGTCGAGCTTGGCGAGGGCCGGCTGACCGTTCGTCACGGCAAGAACGGCCGCTCCCGCGACGTTGCGCTGCACCCGACCACGGTCATGGCGCTCGACAGCTATGCCCGTGTCCGTGACGAGTCCTGCCCGCACCCGAAGGACCCGAGTTTCCTGGTCACCACCACCGGAATGCGCATGAACAAGGGGACGATCTGGCACGAGTTCGACCGGCTACGTCGCGCGAGCGGACTCGACCGAGAGACGCTCGGACGCCGAGCCCGGGTGCATGACATCCGCCACAGTTTTGTGCTGCGCACGCTGCTTGGCTGGTATCGCGACGAGGTCGACGTCGAGGCGCAGCTACCGCTGCTCTCGACGTTCCTCGGGCATACCCATCCGTCTGACACGTACTGGTACATGGAGGCAGCTCCCGAGCTGCTGGCGATGGCCGCGCGGCGGCTGGAGCGGACCTGGGAGCAACACCCATGACTCCGCTCACGACCCCACTCTCGCCGCTGCTTCAGGGGTTCTTCACCGAGCGTCTCGCCCGCCAGCGCGACGCCAGCCCGCACACGATCGCGGCCTATCGCGACAGCTTCCGACTGCTGCTCGGCTTCGTGCACCAGCGGACCGGCAGACCGCCGTGCAAGCTGCAGCTTCAGGATCTCGACGCGGCGATGATCGCCGCGTTCCTCAGCTATCTCGAGACCGAGCGCGGCAACAGCGTGCGCACCCGCAACGCGCGTCTGACCGCGGTCCACTCGTTCTTCCACTATGCAGCTCTGAAAGCGCCTGAGTGCTCAGAGCTGATCACGCGCGTGCTGGCGATCCCCGAGAAGCGGTTCGACACGACCGTGATCAGCTACCTCAACAAACCCGAGATCGACGCGCTCCTCGCCGCGCCAGACCGCTCGACCTGGACCGGCCGGCGCGATCACGCACTGCTGCTCCTCGCCGTGCAGACCGGGCTCAGAGCCTCCGAGATCGCAAGCCTGCGCCGGCAAGACCTCCAGCTCGACGGCAGCGCCTGGGTCAGGTGTCGAGGCAAAGGCAGGAAGGAGAGGTGCACCCCACTCACCCGCGAAACCAGGCAAGCACTGCACGTCTGGCTGCGCGAACGAGGCGGCAACCCGGACAGTCCGCTGTTCCCCAGCCGCAGCGGCCAGCACCTCACCCGAGGCGCGATCTGGCGCCTGGTGACCAAGCACGCCGACACCGCCAGCGAGCGCTGCCCCTCGCTCCAAGCGAAGAACATCGCGCCGCACACGCTGCGTCACACAGCCGCGATGCGCCTACTCAGCGCACCGCAACCGGTCGATACCGCGACGATCGCGCTGTGGCTCGGCCACGAGTCGCTCGACACCACCAACAAGTACATCCACGCCGACATGGACCTCAAACGACGCGCGCTTGACCGCACCGCGCCGACCAACGCCAAGCCCGGCCGCTACCGGCCGCCCGACACCCTTCTCGCGTTCCTGGAGAGTCTCTGACCCAGCCCAAACTATGTTCAGCTGACAGGCCACGATCCCCGGCCCGCGCCTGCCACCAGAGCCGCGACCGCAACATAGTTCCCGGCGCGACATACGGCCGCCTATGTCGAATTCGACATAGGCCGCCTTTGCCGCGGCGGATGAGGATTGCGCCTCGGTTTGAGTCCAAGTCGCTCTCGTCGAGCGCTAGCGCTTCGCTGATACGGAGGCCGGCGCGCCAGAGCACCACGATCACGCCACGCAGCCGAGTCGCGTCCGCGCCTTCGCCGGCGGCGCGCATCACGGCGACGATCTCCTCGACCGTTGGTGGATCCGCCGGATAGCGCAGTCCTTTGTTGCGTGGCGCCCGCCCTTGGTGGAAGCTAGAAAGCGTTGCCGGTGAGCGACGCCGGCCTCAGGTGTCCAGCAGTGTTGCGGATGGCATACGTCCTCCCTTGGGACGATGGTTGACGCGCCGATCGTCCCGCCGCTGAAGACACGCAGCCCACCTCGGTCTTGTCTCGCCGTCGCGAGTGCTTTTCGCGCATTGCGATCGTCTCCAGGCTGCCGGCCCCGTCGTCGGCGCCTATGCAACTGGCCAAACGCACTCCGCCACCGACAGTGCCCGATCGGCGACAACCAGCAGTCTCGCCCGCGACAGGGCGGCGGCTGGTGGCGTTCCGAACCAGCAGTCGTGCGTGGTCGTACATGGCGCGTTGAGACCGGCGGATTGCGCCAATTGCAGCGGCGCCGTCCCGTTCGTCGGCGTACCTGCCTTCGTCGGCAGGTAGGCGCCTCGAGGGTTCGCAGCCTGATCGCTTGGCGCGCTGCGTTTAGGTGCAGCAGTCCTTGTCGCAGGGAGTGCTCGGCTCGCCAGGGATGGGCGGGGCGGCGCAGCAGCCTTGGCCTTGCCAGGTTTGGCGGCCTTCTTTGATTGCGAGGATGGCGATGGCGAGCGCTACGGCGGGATCGGCCCACCAGAGGCCGAAGGCTGCGTTGAGCGCGAGGCTTGCGAGCAATCCTGCGGCGAGGTAGGCGCAGAGCATGTTTTGGGTGCCTTCCCCGGTGGTGGCGCTGGATCCCAGGCGCTGGCCGATCCGGTGCTTGGCGTTGCCGAGTTGGAGCATGACGATGATGCTCGAGGCCGCTAGTCCTATCCCGAGCCAGCTGGTGTGGGGGCGCTCGCCGGCGATCAGGGCGCGGATCGCGTCTTGCGCTATGTAGGGGGTGAGTAGGAAGAAGCTGATCGCGACGAGGCGTTGGGCGCGTCGTTCGGCTTCTTGTGAGAGTCGGCGCGAGCCGGTGAAGCGCCAGATCACGATCACCGATGCGAGCGCTTCGATCGCGGAGTCCAGGCCGAAGCCGAGCAGCGCGACCGAGCCGGCGAGGAGCGCGGCGGTGACTGCGGTCGCGCCCTCGGCGGTCATGTAGGCCAGTGATAGCCAGGACAGCGCTTTGGCGCGGCGGATCAGCCGGTCGCGCTCGCGGGGATCGAGACGCCGCTGGGCGACCTGAGTGCCTCTGGCGATCGGCAGCTCGATCCGGGTGGTGCTCATCGGCCGGCCGCGATCGGCGCGAGATGGGTGTCGAGCAGGCGGGTGCCGAGCTCGGTGAGCGCGTAGAAGACGATCTTGTGCTCGCGCCGCGAGCTAGCCAGGCGAGCGGCACGTAGGGTTCGCAGGTGATGAGAGACGAGGTTCTCGGGGCGGCCGGTGATCCAGGCCAGGTCACAGACGCACAGCTCCCCGCCTTCGCGTAACGCTACGGCGATCGTCACTCTCGTGGGGTCACCCAGCGCCTTGCCTCGCGCCGCCGTGCCGGCGATCGCCGCCTCGTGGAGGTGGCGGCGGATGTCCTCGGCGCGTGGGAGGTCCAAGCACAGCAGGTTGCAGCGGTCATCGGACACGATCTCATCCTAACGCGCGTTGTGTTGACAGGCGCCGCGCGGGGGCGAGCCGCGGCCGACACCGACGGCTGGTCGGAAACCAGCGGTTTCGCCGGCTTGACAACAACTATTAGGCATGCCATATTATTGTGCGTATGCCTGCGCAACAAGTTCTTTCGCCATCGGTGCAAGACTATGCGAAGGCGGTGTACGCGCTTGAGACTCGCGGCGGCTCGGCGGTCTCTACGAACGATCTCGCGGCGCGGCTCGGGGTGACACCCGCTTCGG
>JBKQJQ010000326.1:0-4027 GCA_052147875.1 Solirubrobacteraceae bacterium
TGGGCGCGTCAGTTCACGGCGACCGCCGCCGGGATCCGCAGGCCCGACTCCCTGCCATTCCCGCACCTGCCCGCCGGCCATGCGTCGATGCCAGAGATCGAGCACATCGTCGTTCTGATCATGGAGAACCACTCGTTCGACAACCTGCTCGGGATGGTTCCGTACGCGGTCAAGGGGCGCCAAAAGGTCGACGGCTTCACGCGCAGCGGCGGCCGCCTCGTCAACTTCAATCCCGATGTGCAGGGCAACCGCGTATACGCGACGCCGATGAGCTCCCCGTGCCAGCTCAACGGCGAGCCGACGCAGGCGTGGAATGCGTCGCACCAGGCGTACGCCAACGGCACCAACAGCGGCTTCGTGCTCGCCAGTGGCGACATCGCAATGAGTTACTGGGACGGGCACGACCTGCCGTTCACCTACTCGCTGGCGCGGTACTTCCCGCTAGGCCAGTGCTACTTCTGCTCGGTGCTCGCGCAGACCTATCCGAACCGCCGCTTCTTCTTCGCGGGCACGGCGTCGGGGCTGACCGCGACCGACTCGCTCACGTTCTCGACCCCGGCCGCCAACGGGACGATCTGGGAGCGGCTCAGCGCCCACCACGTCAATTGGGGCGTCTACGCCGACGGAGCGCCCAGCTACGTGATCATCCCGGGGTCGTACGTCGCCTCCCGGACGCACCCGATAACGAGCTTCTACTCGGACGCGGCGTCGGGCAAGCTGCCGTCGTTCACGTTCCTCGATCCGAACTACGACACGACCTCGGAGGAGAACCCGCAGGACATCCAGATCGGTGAGCAGTTCGTCGCCGGCGTCGTCAAGGCGCTGATGCACGGTCCCAAGTGGCACACAACGGCTCTGTTCCTCACCTACGACGAGCACGGCGGCTACTACGACCACGTCCCGCCCCCGAGCGCGATCGCGCCTGATTCGATCGCGCCGATCCAGTCGCCCGGCCAGGCGCCGCTGCTGCCCGGTGGCTTCAATCGCTACGGCTTCCGCGTGCCGCTGATCGTCGTCTCACCGTGGGCGAAGGAGAATTACATCTCGAAGGTCGTCCAGGATCACACCTCGATAACCGCCTTCATCGAGCGCAAGTGGAACCTGCCGGCGATGACGTTCCGCGACGCCAACGCGCACCCAATGACGGACTACTTCGACTGCTCAAAGCCTGCCTTCGCCAAGCCGCCGAAGCTGACCGCCGCACCCGGGCTTGCCGCCGGTCTGGCGCAGTGCACCGCGGCGGGCCTGACGCCGCCGATCTGATCAAGCGCCGGAACGCTTTGAACGGATAGCGTGCAATCCGCTCCAAGCTCGAGTCTTCGGCGAGCCGCTACTCGGCGGTGCCGCCCGCGAGCCCGGGCCTGGGCAGCCCACGCGGGGCGTCGGGACGGCTGCGCTCGGCGGGCGTGCCGGTGACCGCCGGGATCTCCGGCGGGGCCGGCGCTTCAGAGCCGAACACGTCCTCTTCGGTCGAGCCCTCGAGCAAGGCCTCGAACTGCTCCTTCTCGATCGTCTCGCGCTTGATCAGGATCTCCGACAGCTTCTCGAGCGACGCGCGCTTGTCGGTCAGGATGTCGCGCGCCTGGACGTGGGCGGCCTCGACGATCCGGCGGATCTCGTCGTCGATCTCGCGCGCGATCTCGTCGGAGTAGTCGGGCTCAGCGCTGAACTCGCGGCCCAGGAATGGTTGGCCGTGGTCGTGGCCAAACACGCGCGGGCCGAGCTTCTCGGACATCCCGAAGCGCATCACCATCTGCTTGGCGGTCGCCGTCACTTTCTCGAGATCGTTGGAGGCGCCGGTCGTGATCTCGCTGAAGATGATCTCCTCCGCGGCGCGGCCGCCGAGCGTCATCGCCAGCGTGTCCTGGAGCTCCGCGCGGGTGGTCAGGAACTTGTCCTCGCCGGGCAGCGAGATCGTGTAGCCGAGCGCCTGGCCGCGCGAGATCACGGAGATCTTGTGGATCGGATCGGAGTTCGGCAGGTAGTGGCCGACGATCGCGTGGCCCATCTCGTGATAGGCGGTGATCTTGCGCTCCTTGTTGCTCATCACCCGGGTCTTCTTCTCCGGGCCGGCGATCACGCGCATGATCCCCTCTTCAAGCTCGACCTGGGTGATCTCGCGCTTGCCGTTGCGAGCCGCCAGCAGCGCGGCCTCGTTGACCAGGTTCGAAAGGTCGGCGCCGGTGAAGCCTGGCGTCTGCCCCGCGAGCGCGTCGACGTCGATCTCCCGCGCGAGCGGCTTGCCGCGCGTGTGGACCTCGAGGATCTTCCTGCGGCCCAGCCGGTCAGGCCGGTCGACGACGATCTGGCGGTCGAAGCGGCCCGGGCGCAGGAGCGCCGGGTCGAGGATGTCGGGCCGGTTGGTGGCGGCGATCAAAATGATGTTGTCCTTCATCTCGAAGCCGTCCATCTCGACGAGCAGCTGGTTCAGCGTCTGCTCGCGCTCGTCGTGGCCACCGCCGAGCCCGGCGCCGCGGTGGCGGCCGACGGCGTCGATCTCGTCCATGAAGATGATGCAGGGGCTGTTCTGCTTGGCCTGCTCGAACAGGTCACGCACGCGCGAGGCGCCGACGCCGACGAACATCTCGACGAAGTCCGAGCCGCTGATGCTGAAGAACGGCACTCCGGCCTCGCCGGCGACCGCGCGGGCCAGCAGCGTCTTGCCGGTGCCCGGCGGGCCGTACAGAAGCACGCCCTTCGGGATTCGCGCGCCGAGCGCCTGGAATTTCTTCGGGTTCTCGAGGAACTCCTTGATCTCGTGCAGCTCCTCGACCGCCTCGTCGACGCCGGCGACATCGCGGAAGGTGATCTTCGGCGAGTCGACCGACATTCGCTTGGCGCGCGACTTGCCGAACGACATCACCTTCGAGCCGCCGCCCTGGACCTGGTTCATGAGGAAGATCCAGAAGCCGATGAAGAGGATGAACGGCAGCACGTAGGTCAGCAGCGAGAGCCAGCCGTTGGTCGACTTGCTCTGGACGTTGAACCCGCCGGCTGGAACGTCGCCCTGCGCGTCGTGGATCAGGTACGGGGCGTACGAGTCCGGGTAGCCAACCGAGTACTTGGCGCCGCTAACCAGCGTGATGTCGGCGCTGTTGGCCTTCTGGTCGAGCGTCATCGACTTGATCTGGTGGTTGTCGAGCTGCGTCAGCATGTCGCCGAACGTGTAGTTCTGCGTGTGGCTCGAGCTGCCGATCAGCTTCTGCGCGAAGAACGCAAGCACGACGACGATCAAAATCGGAAATGCGGCGCTCTTGAAGAACCTGCTCATGAAAGGATCCCGTGGTCTAGCCGGACAGGGGTCTTATCGGCGTCATGCCGGGATTTGGCAAGCGTAGCACCTGCGTTTGGCCCGTAAATAGGGCCAACACCCTGATGCGGCGGGGCTTTCACTACTGATTCAACGCCGCAACGTATGGAAGGTTGCGGTAGCGCTCGGCGTGGTCGAGCCCATAGCCGATCGCAAACCGGTTGGGGATCTCGAATCCGACATAGCGAGTCTTGAGGTCGACCTTGCGCCGCTCCGGCTTGATCAGCAAGGCGCAGACCTCGAGCGAGGCGGGATTGCGCCCCTCGAGATTGCGCAGCAGGTACTGCAGCGTGAGCCCGGAATCGACGATGTCCTCGACGATCAGCACGTCGCGCCCCTCGATCGCCGCGTCGAGATCCTTGAGGATCCGGACCACCCCTGAGGACTTGGTCGCCGAGCCGTACGACGCGACTGCCATGAAGTCGACCTCGACCGGAATCTCGAGATGGCGCATCAGGTCAGAGAGGAAGAACACGGCCCCCTTCAGCACCCCGATCAACAGCAGATCCTTGCTCGCGTAGTCAAGCGATACCTCGTGGGCGAGCTCGCGCACGCGGCGTTGCAGCGCCTCGGCGGGCACCAGGATCTCCCCGATCGCTCCGTTGTCGCTCACGTTTTCAGTCTAAGGCGGGGCGTCGGACCGAACCGCAGTACCCCGTTTGTGACCGTTGCCCGCACCCCGTGCGGGAGATCAAGCGATGCCGTGCCATGGTCACT
>JBKQJQ010000327.1:0-2855 GCA_052147875.1 Solirubrobacteraceae bacterium
GAGTGCGACTTCATCGCCGGCTGCGACGGCTTTCACGGGATCTGCCGCCCGGCGCTGCCCGATGGCTACGCGACGCACTACGACTTTGAGTACCCGTTCGGCTGGCTCGGGATCCTCGCCGAGGCTCCGCCGGCGACCGATGAGCTGATCTACGCCTGGCACGAGCGGGGGTTCGCGCTCTACACGATGCGATCACAGAAGATCAGCCGTCTGTACATCCAGGTGCCGGCCGGCGAGCAGCTAGAGCGCTGGTCCGACGCCGACATCTGGGCCGAGCTCCAGACCCGCCTCGCGAGCGACGGCTGGCAGGTCAGCGAGGGCCCGATCCTCGAGAAGGGGATCACCCCGATGCGCACGTTCGTGTGCGCGCCGATGCAGTTCGGGCGTCTGTTCCTGCTCGGTGATGCGGCCCACATCGTCCCCCCGACGGGGGCCAAGGGCCTGAACCTTGCGGTCAACGACGCGCGGCTGTTCGCTGCCGCGCTCAGCAGCTGGTATGCCAGCGGCAGTCAGGACGCGCTCGACGCCTATACGGACACCGCGCTGCGGCGCGTATGGCGCGCGCAGGACTTCTCCAACTACATGACACAGCTGCTCCACGACCTCGGCAACGGCCCATTTGAGCGGATGCTGCAGCTCTCGCGGCTCGACTACCTCGAGCAGTCGAGGGCCGCCGCACGCAGCCTGGCCGAGAACTACGCGGGCCTGCCGGCGGCGCCCGACTTCTGAGCCGTGGCCGAGATCGCCTACCGCAAGGGCCTGCATGAGCTCGGCGACGGGCTGTTCGCCTACTTGCAGCCCGATGGCGGCTGGGGTTGGAGCAATGCCGGCTTGATCACTGCGGACGGCACCTCGCTGCTGGTCGACACGCTCTACGACCTGGCGCTGACACGCGAGATGCTCGATGCGATGGCGTCCGTGACCGCACGCCATCCGATCGACGCGGCGCTCAACACCCACTCCAATCCCGACCACTGCTTCGGCAACGAGCTGCTGCCGACCGCGACTGCGATCTACGCGTCCGCCGCCACCGCTCGCGAGCTCACCGAGCTATCGCCTCAGCTGCTGCAGGGCTTGAAGACCGCTCCCGGAATGCCCGACCAGCTGCGCGTGTTCGTCGACCGGGCATTCGGGCCGTTTGACTTCAGTGGGATCACCGTGCGGCCGCCGTCGACGACTTTCGAGGGCCGTCTCGACGTGCGAGTCGGCGACCGCGACGTCTCGTTCATCGAGCTCGGTCCCGCCCACACGAGCGGCGACACGGTCGTGTTCGTCCCCGATGCCGCGACCGTGTTCACCGGCGACCTGCTGTTCATCGAGGGGACCCCGATCGTATGGGCCGATATGAGCAACTGGATCGCGGCCTGCGACCGGATCCTCGAACTCGGCGCGGAGGTCATGGTGCCGGGCCACGGGCCGGTGACCGACAGCTCGGGTGTGCGCGACGTGCAGCGCTACCTGCGCTACGTCCGCGAGCAGGCGCGAATGCGTTTCGACGCGGGCATGGACAGTGCGGCGGCTGCCGACGACATCGACATCTCCGAGTTCGCCGAATGGACGGATCCGGAGCGGATCGCTGCCAATGTTGTCGCCGCCTACCGCGAGTTCGATCCGGCCCTCCCGGCCGCGACGCCGCTCGAGCTGTTCACGCGGATGGCGGGCTGGCACGCCCGCCACTAGGGCGTGTCTGAGAATGACGCGGGCCGGGGACGCGCGAGTATCCCAGGCACGACCTACGCGTGGGCAATTTCGGTTGTCGCCGGCTCGCGCGGGAGCGCCCGGGCGAGCTCCTCGCGCGAGTGTATGTTGAGCTTTTGGTAGACGTGACGGAGGTGGTATTCGACTGTCTTGGGGCTGAGGAACACCGCTGCCGCCGTCTCGCGCGTCGTCTTGCCGCCGGCCAGATGGAGCGCGATCTGGAGCTCCTGCGGTGTCAGCTCGTCGATCGAGCTCGGATCTCGCCGCCTTAGCGTCTCGCCAGAAGCGGCAAGCTCGGCGCGAGCGCGATCCGCCCACGGCCGGGCGTCCAGGCGCTCGAACGTCTCCAGCGCCTCGCGGAGCTGCTTGCGCGCACGAACCCGGTTGCGCGCCCGCCTCAGGCGCTCGCCGTATGCCAATCGCGTGCGTGCCGCCTCGAACGTATCCAGGGTCTGCGCGTGCAGCTCGAGCGCCCGAGCGAAGTGACACTCGATGTCGACGTCGTCGGCGATCTGCCCTTGACAGCGCAGCGCTCGGGCGCGCGACCACGGCTGGCCCTTGGCGGCGGCGCCGGCCACAAGCCAGCGCGTCAGTCGCTCGGCCTCGGCGGCGCGCCCGAGTCGCAGGTTGGCATCGACGAGCTCGGCGGCCGGCGATAGGTCGACGTCGGCGATCCCGAGATCGAGCAGCAGGTCCTGCTGATGCTCGAAGTGCGCCGCCGCCGCGCGCGCATCGCCGAGCCCGAGCTCGAGCTCCCCGAGCGCGGCCGTCGCCCACACCTCGAACAAGCGCGCGCCGAGCTCCTGGCTGCGCAGCAGGGCCTCGCTCGCGCAGGCTCGGCAATCCGCCTCGCGGCCGCGGCGGGCCAGCAGCCACGCCAGTCCCGACAGTCCGAACACGAGGTCGGTCTCCTGGCCCGTCTCCCTAGCCAGGGCGATCGCCTCGCCGTAGGTGGCTTCGGCGATCGCCCACCGGTCGCTCGCCGCCTCGTCGCGCGCCAGCAGGTTCAGTACGAACGGGAGCACGCCTAGAGCAGCGCGCTCCCGCGCGGTCGCGAGCGCGTATTCGAGCAGTGGCCGCCCGGTGTCGGACTCGCGCAGGAAGAGGGGTCCGAGCGGCAGCCACGGGAGCAGCTGTAGGTCGTTACGCAGGTCGAC
>JBKQJQ010000328.1:0-3509 GCA_052147875.1 Solirubrobacteraceae bacterium
GTGGCGGTTCGCAGCGCGAGCTTAATCTCGGGGTCATGGGTCGCTTCGTCAACGGCGCGTGGATCGAGACCGGTCTGCTCGGCGGCCTGCTGTACGTGCTCGGGGACCGCGAGGTCGTGACCGTGAGCGAACGCGTGACGGAAGGCCGCGATCGTGAACGGGCGCCCCTGTCCTGACTGGAAGGCGTATGTCGCGGCTCGCATCGCGTACAGATAGTTCGCCGGCCACGGGTCCGGCCAGCGCATCGGCGGAAGGCCGTAGGACTGCGCGCGGCGCTCGACCTCGGCCATCCCGGCCTGGCGCCCGGCCGGATCGCCAAGCGACCAGGACGACCGTCCGTTGAGCTTGAACAGGGCGCCCAGCGACACCGGCCGCCAGTCGATCGGCTCCGGCAGCACCTCGTGCAGGCGCTCGGCCGCCAGGTAGGCGTACGGCGATCCGAGGTCGAAGTAGAAGGCGATCTGCGGCATCGTGTCCGTCTCGTGGTCTATACCACCGAGCCGCGGGGAGCGCTCGATGTCTTCGAGGCTGTCCTGCGCGCTCGCAAGAAATCCCGGCCCTCGGAGTCCGGGTGCATCGGCGCCTTATCTACAGTTTCTTCCGCCGAAAGACGAGGTTAAATAGCGGTTCTTCTACAAACCGCCACCGATGACGCCCCCTAACTCGCATAAGTTGCCAGAGCTGTTCCGCCCCGAGGACAGCCGCTGGGCCAGCCGTGCCGCCGCGCGTGGCGAGATCCGCCGGCTCGCGCGCGGCCTGTATACGCCGAACCTCGACGAGCCGGCCGAGCAGCTCGTGCGTCGCCGCTGGTATGACGCGGCGGCACTGTACTACCCGAACGCGGTGATCGCCGACCGCAGCGCCGTGCTGGCGGGACCGGCGCCCGACGGTTCGTTGTTCCTCGACGTTGGTCCGCGTCCCGTCAACCCACGCCCGATCATGTTGCCCGGACTGACGTTGCGCCCACGTAACGGGCCGGGTCCCGTGGAGCGCGACACGCAGTTCGTCGAGCTGTACATGTCGAGCCCGGCGCGCACGATGCTCGATAACCTCCGTCCGTCGCGCGCTCGCAGCGGGGTATCGCGCACTCTGCGCCGGGAGGAGATCGAGGAACGGCTCGATCGCCTGGCTCGCGTGCGCGGCGAGCAGTCCCTGAACGAGCTGCGTGACCAAGCACGCATCATCGCCCCCGAGCTGCACGCCGAAGATCAGCTCAAAACGCTCGACCGCTTGATCGGCGCGCTGCTGGGGACGCGCGAGACACAGCTGTTGACACACGCGGCGCGCGCCCGCGGCGCGGGCCTCGGTTACGACACGAACAGGTTGGCGCTGTTCGAGACGCTCCGGGGGGAACTGGCCACCCAGACATTCGCCGCCCGAGCACAACCGGCAGACCCGGAGCGGACGTTCGCTTTCTACGAGGCCTACTTCTCCAACTGGATCGAGGGCACCGTGTTCGAGGTGGACGAGGCCGAAGATGTGGTGTTCAAAGGCCGGGTGCCGCCCCAACGCTCCGCCGACGCCCACGACGTCCAGGGAACATTCGCTGCAATCCTCGACACGCGGCTGCGGGACACCGTGCCGTCGAGTCCGGACGAGCTCGAGGACTACCTGCGTGACGCCCACCGCCGGGTGATGGCGGGGCGGCCCGAGGTGAGCCCCGGCGAGTACAAGCAGCGCGGCAACCGGGCGGGCAGCACCCATTTCGTCGCCCCCGAGCTGGTGCGCGGCACGCTGCGCGAGGGCTGGCAGACTCTGAGCACCCTGCCCGCCGGGCTGGCCAGAGCGACGTTCGCGATGTTCCTGGTCGCGGAGGTCCATCCGTTCACCGACGGCAACGGCCGCGTGGCCCGGTTGCTGATGAATGCCGAGCTGTCCTCACAGGGGCTGTGCCGCGTGCCGATCCCGCTGTCCTACCGCGACGAGTACATCGGCGCCCTGCGTGCGCTGAGCAGGAGCGGCAATCCGACGCCGCTGTGGCGGGCGATCGACCGTGCGCAACGATGGGCGGCGCTGATGCCATGGGCCGACCGCGATCGGGTCTCCGAGCTACTGGTGCAAACCAATGCGCTGGTCACCCCCGAGGAGGCCGCCGCGGAGAACGTGCACCTGCTCGACCCTCGCTGAGATGCGTCTGACGAGCGCTCCTCGTCACCGTCGCGGGTTGCGAATCCGGCAGAGCTTTAGGAAGCGCGTCGCCGGCCCCGGACCAGCTCCGTCAAAAACCCCCGGCCGAGCACGCTGAGGGACAGGAGCGAGCCGAACAGGACGACCGCGTCGATCGACTCACGGCCCTGGGCGGTCCAGTAGTCGTCTTCGAGGTTCAGCCACAGCGCGAACTCGTCGAGCGTGAGCGCGGCGCCACTGCCGTACACGAGCGAGGTGACCCGCGAGGAGCTCCGGTCCTCCCTGACGCCGATCTCCAGCAGCCACAGATAGCCGACCGTCAACAGGCCGGTGATGCCGAAGGTCATGTGGTGGATGTGCCGCCCGCCGGGGGTGATGTTGCGGAACGGCCCGCGTTCGGCGCGGATCGCGTGGGTGATGCCGCGCACGGCGGCGAAGGTCGTGAAGAACGCGCCGGTCGAGAACAGCTGGCGCTCCTTGCGCCGGTCGCCGAAGTGCTTGTAATACAGCGCGCGCAAGTCACGCAGGTCGCGCTCGGGCGCGAAGTGGCCGTTGGAGTGCGGGGTCGCCGGTGCGGTTGGCTGGGGCTGATCGCCTGCAGGCACGATGCGTGCGAGCATAGTCGAGCAGCGACGTACGCACCCAGCGACATCACCCAGCGGGAGGACGAGACACACATGGACGCGATCAACCACCAGGTCAGGCTCGCCGCCAGGCCGGTCGGGCTGCCCAAGCCGAGCGACTGGCAGCACACCGAGGAGCCGGTCGGCGAGCCGGGCGAGGGCGAGGTGCTCGTGCGGGTCCAGCTGATCTCCCTGGACCCGGCGATGCGCGGCTGGATGAACGACGCGAGGTCCTACATCCCGCCGGTCGGGATCGGCGAGGTGATGCGCGCGCTCGTCGCCGGCGAGGTGCTGGCGTCCAACCATCCCGAGGTGGCCGTCGGGGATCGCGTGACCGGTCCGCTGGGGGTCCAGGAGTACGCGGTGGTGCACGGCAACGTCGTGACCAAGGTCGATACGTCGCTGGCCCCGCTGCCCGTGTATCTGAGCACGCTCGGCACGACCGGTATGACCGCGTACTTCGGGCTGCTCGACATCGGCAAGCCGCAGCCGGGCGAGACGGTCGTGGTCTCGGGCGCGGCGGGCGCGGTCGGCGGGGTCGCCGGGCAGATCGCCAAGCTGCATGGCTGCCGTGCCGTCGGGATCGCGGGCGGCGAGGAGAAGTGCGCTCATGTGATCGAGCAGCTCGGGTTCGACGCGGCGGTCGACTACAAGACCCAGGACGTCGCGCGGGGCCTGCACGAGCACTGTCCGCAGGGGATCGACGTGTACTTCGACAACGTCGGCGGGGAGATCCTCGACACGGCGTTGATCCACCTC